>JAPLUH010000172.1 GCA_026397675.1 Verrucomicrobiota bacterium | reverse complement strand
CGCTGGAACGCAGCGACGGCGGCAGGCAGCCGAGGGTGGCGCGGACGTCGTGGATCACTCCCAGGCGGTTGGAGGCCACGATCAAGGGCCTCGCTTTCAGACGTGCGATCAGGTCCCGCGTATCTCCGTCGGCGGTCAAGGGGCTCAAGAGCCCTCCGGCCCCTTCGACGAGCGTGAGTTGGCTCTGCTTGGAATGCTGGCGAACGTGGGCTGAAACTTCTTCAAGGGTCACGGTCCGCCGCTCCAGTCGGGCCGCCAAGGCCGGGCTCAGGGGCGCTTCAAAATGCCAGGGATTGATGTTGTCTAGCGTTTGAACCCCGCCCAAGACCGCCTCCAAGGCCAGGGCGTCGCCACGACCGCCGCTGCACAGGGGCTTGAAGGCTCGTACGGTCCGTCCGAGTCGGACCAGTCGGCGCACGAGGAGTCCGGAAAGCACGGTCTTGCCAACTCCAGTCCCCGTCCCGGTCACCACCAGAATCTTCTGTTTTGCCGCCATGTCTTGGGATTCTGGTATCGCCTTTCCTCAAGAACCAGCCCATTCGCCCCTTGTGCGGTCTTCCTCCGTTTTGTCACCGTTGAAGCCCGTTCTGGAGGGCAACTTCGGGACCCATCACCATGACTCCCAACGCATCAGGCACCCCGGCGATTCCGTTGCTGTCGAATCCGCGACCGACGCCTTTGGCCCGGCGGATCATCCCCTGCTTGGATGTCCATGACGGCAAGGTGACCCGGGGCGTGCAATTCGGACGGGCCGAAGAGGGCGGCCTTCGCAATGTCGGCGATCCAGTCGAGATGGCCCTGCGCTACGATACTCAGGGTGCCGACGAGATGGTGTTCTTCGACATTACGGCCAGTGCCCACGGACGGGCCTCGATGATCGATGTTATCGAGCGCGCCGCTGACCAGTGCTTCATGCCACTAACGGTGGGCGGTGGCATCCGAAGCGTGGACGATATGGGGCAAATGCTTCGGTCCGGCGCCGACAAAATCAGCATCAACTCCAGCGCTATTTCGAATCCGGAATTAATCCGGCAAGGGGCCGAAAAATATGGAAGCCAGTGCATCGTGGTCTCCATCGACGCCAAGAAGGTAGGCCCAGATCGTTGGGGGGTTTTTGCAGCGGGTGGGCGAAAAGAGACTGGCCTGGACGCAGTGGAATGGGCTTGCCGAGCCTGCGAGTTGGGAGCGGGCGAGGTCGTCCTCAATTCCATCGACGCGGACGGGACCAAGCAAGGCTTCGACCTGGTGATCACTCGGCGCATTAGTGAGGCCGTCGGAATCTCGGTGGTGGCCAGCGGTGGAGCCGGCAATTTGCAACATCTGGCTGATGTTTTGAAAGAAGGACATGCCGACGCTGTTTTAGCCGCCAGCATCTTCCATTTCGGTACCCATACTGTTCGCGAAGCTAAGTTATTTTTAGCTGCTCAAGGCATCACTATCCGAGTGTGATGGAGCGTTCACTGCAAAAATAGTCAACGAAAGGATTTGCCCTGAACCTCAAAATAAGGAGGATGGCTGCTGTCTGTCAGAGATCTAGTGCTTCCAAGGCGTGGTGAATCCTCAGGTGAACTTGGTTCGGTGAAGATTTGAAACCCGGCAGTCGGGAACAACCTCGAGAACGCAAGCGGTACTCCGAACAGCAAGTCATCCATGAGCAACAAACTGTTTGTCGGAAACCTTTCCTACAATACCACCGAGAACGAACTGCAGGACGCATTTTCCGCATACGGAACCGTCCTGGAAGCCAACCTGATGGTCGACCGCGTAAGCGGCCGTCCCCGCGGATTCGGCTTCATCACCTTCAGCACCCCCGACGAAGCCCAGAAGGCTGTCGAGGCCATGAACGGCGCACAGATTGGTGGCCGTCCCCTGACGGTCAACATCGCCCGTCCCCGTGAAGATCGTCCGTCCGGTGGTGGCGGCGGTTACGGTGGTGGCGGCGGCGGCGGCGGCGGAAGCCGTGGCGGTCGCGGCGGTGGCGGCGGCGGTTACGGTGGTGGCGGCGGTGGTGGTCGCGACCGGTACTAAGTTGTACCGTAGTCATTAATTCTTTCACGGGCGAAGGCTGGAGTCTTCCGGTCTTCGCCCTTTTATCTTCACTGTTTCCATTCCGGTCGACCTGCATTCAGATCGTCCTCTTTTGTTTCTGTTCCTGTCCCGATAGAGTCCTGTCCCCATGAAAGAAAACGCCATCGAAGTCGAAGGCCGCATCTCAAGCGTCCTGGCTGGCACTATGTTCCGCGTCGAGCTGAACAATCAGCACCTGGTCTTGGCCACCGTCTGCGGCAAAATGCGCAAGCGCTGGGTCCGTCTCACCGTGGGCGACCGGGTCAAAATGGAAATGTCTCCATACGACCTGAACAAGGCGCGGATCACTTGGCGGATCGGCTGATCGGCCATCCCGTTTTTATTGCATTTCTCTGCGTTTTCCTGCTCGATTTTTCTTCCCTCACGGATTCCCTGGCAAAAATGGATTTTAGACAACTGGGCCTAGACCCTCGTGTGCTGCGCGCTGTTGACGAAGCCGGCTACACTGAACCGACGCCGATTCAAGCTGCGGCCATTCCGCTCATCCTGTCCGGCAAGGATCTTATCGGCATCGCCCAGACCGGAACCGGCAAGACTGCTGCGTTCACCCTGCCGCTCCTGACACGTCTAGCAACTGGTCATTCCAGCCCGGGTCATATTCGTGCCCTCTTCCTCGCACCCACCCGGGAGCTGGTAGTCCAGATCCACGAGAATGTGCGGGACTATGCCCAGTTCCTCTCCCTCAGTGTGGCCACGGTCTTCGGCGGCGTCGGCGAAAAGCCTCAAATTGAGGCGCTCCGACGGGGGGCCGACATCATTATCGCCACTCCGGGTCGCTTGATAGACCTCATGGCCAGGCGCTACGGCAACTTCTCCGGCATCCAGCACCTGGTCCTCGACGAGGCCGATCGCATGTTGGACATGGGCTTCCTGCCCTCCATCCGGGATATTGTACGTCAACTGCCCAAACGTCGGCAGACCCTGCTCTTTTCGGCGACACTGTCGCGGGAGATCGAAGCGGTGACCCGCGAATTCTTGCAGTCGCCGCAGTCCGTCGAGATCGGAAGGCGCTCCAATCCAGCCGAGTCGGTGGCTCAGTCGGTGTACGAGGTGCCGCGCCATCTTAAGCCTGCTTTGCTCCAACAGCTCCTTGTGGATCCAGCCATGGAGATGGTGTTGGTCTTCACCCGCATGAAGCATGGTGCCGACCGCATCGCCCGACGACTCGAGCAATCCGGGATCCGCACCGCGACGCTCCATTCCAATCGGTCTCAGAACCAACGCATGCGAGCCTTGGCAGAATTCAAGGGCGGGGCCGTGCGCGTTTTGGTGGCAACCGACATCGCAGCGCGGGGCATTGATGTGGACGGAATTTCGCATGTGGTGAATTTCGACTTCCCCATGGCGCCCGAAGACTACGTGCATCGAATTGGCCGCACGGGTCGAGCCAATGCCGTGGGTGATGCCATCAGTCTGGTCAGTCCGGACGAATTTAACGACCTGCGAGCGCTAGAGCGTTTTATTAACCGAGCCGTACCGCGCAAGCGATTGGAAGGCTTCAACTATTCAGCGGCCGCCCCGGCGGTCTCTCCAGATTCACGCCGAGAATCCGGCCCCTCGGGTGGGCGCGGTGGTGGTCAGGGACGAGTTTCCCGCGGATCTGGCCCTGCCAGCGGAGGTACTTTTCGCCCCCGTCGCTTTCGCTAGGCCAGTCCGCAGCACCCTATCAGGCATTGGCGTAATGAGGCTGCAGGCCTCTTACGCAAGATGTGGCTAAATAGAAAAGCGCGTGCGTCCTCTGGCTTCTTTCTAAAGGAGCCAACCTCGATTGTCGGGATCGTTCGCCGCCACTGAACTTTCTGTTCCGCTCAGAAGTTCTACCTCTTAGTCAGCCCCCTTTCCCTCCAGTCCTGCGGTTGCTCACTAAGGCCTGCTCGGGACTTTAACCCGTTGGTGAGTGCGCCCTGCCGGGCGCACAACGAAAAGAGGCCGGGCTTTCGCCCGGCCTCCATGTCACTCACGAGTTATTGAGTCTACTGTCTTAGCGCTTGGCGCGGATGAACAGAGCAGCACCGTCCACCGTGATCTCATCTCCGCTCTTAATCGCGGAGTCAGCAAAGGTGCCGTTGAGGGTGGTAGAGGTTTGGAGCGTTCCAGCGCCATCGAAGGTGATCTTCACCTTGCCGTTGGCACCCACAGCAGCCTTCAGGTTGCTGATAGTGGCCGCAGGAGCGGCGTTGAAGTCCCAGTAAGCGATCAAGCCCTTGGCGGCCGGAAGAGCCGTCGGCAAGGTGCCCTTGGACAATGCAACAATGTCGGCCTCGACCAACTCCTTACCGTAGACGGAGAAGTCGTCGATGATGGCGTGGCTGATCTCACCGCCGTTGGCACCGGAGCCCATGTAGAAGGCATCGATGTCCACCGGCAGCTTCGCCGTGCTCTCACCCGACAGGAAAAGCTGGCCGTCGATCCAAATGTTCTTGGATGCACCCTTCTTGGTGAACACGAACAAGTGGTAGGCGTTGGTCCACCAGGACGACTCTCCGGAGTACGGGGGGAAGGTCTTGATGTCGGCCGAGATACGTTGGGTCGTGCCGTCGCAGCAACCTACGGTGTCGAAGTAAATATTCTGGTTGCTCCACGGCGCATGCGCATGGAAACCACGGTTGTTCGGGCTACCCGGGGAGTTCATCGTGAAGGCCGAGCTATCGGCGACATCCAGCTTCTTCTGCCAGAAGGCGACCGTGAGCTCGTCGTTGGCTGTGGCTGCGTTGACCTTGGCCAAGAACGCACTGTTGAAGCTGACCACGGGGCCACCCTTCATCGTGAGATTGATGGCCTTGTCGCCCGCCTTGCCGGTGGCGCCAGCGCCGTC
>JAPLUH010000502.1 GCA_026397675.1 Verrucomicrobiota bacterium | reverse complement strand
TGAGGTGCACTTCATCCGTCATCCACGGGCTCGGGTCTTCCGCCTCACCCTGTGCCGCGATGGCTCCGGCCGGGTCACCCTGCCCCGCTTTGGATCCATGCCCGGTGCGCGGAACTTCTTGCTCCAGCATGTGCAGTGGCTGGCCGAACGGGCCCACATCCAACGAGCCAACAGCGCCCCGACCGACCCGTCCAAAGGAGCGGTCCAAATCCGCTTCCGGGGGCAGTTTGAAACGGTCTCCGCCCCAGAAGATGGGAAGTCTGTCCAAATCGGCCCAGAATTACTGCCACTGCCGCGCCTGCGCGACGACCGAGACTTGCAGGCCAGGGCCCAGGCCGCCTTGCAACGGCTGGCTCAACGGGAACTGCCCGCCCGGGTACAACACCTTTCGGCCACCCATGGCATCGCAGTAAATGCCATCTCGGTCCGCGCCCAACGCACGCGCTGGGGCTCGTGTTCGCCGCGCGGTGAGATCTCACTGAATTGGCGCCTGGTGCAAGTGCCCGAATGGGTCCGCGACTATGTGATCTTGCACGAGTTGGCCCATCGTCGGCACCTGAACCACTCGACCCGGTTTTGGGAGGAGGTCGAGCGCCTCTGCCCGAACTACGAAGCGGCCGAAACCTGGCTGCGCGAAACTGGGCGACACGTTCTCTGAGCCAGACCAAGGTCCTGGGATCGTTCCCGGCTGAGTCTAGCCCCAGACACTCCGCAACGGGGGCGATCAACGGCGAAGGATCTCAAATTCGATGTCGAACCAGAGACCGTTGAACTCGAAGCGGGCCTGACCCGATTCAATCCCACCCTTTCAAACAAGGGAGTCCTGTGCCCGTTGTCCATGAGAAACCACCTTCGTAACCGGCCATGGAGTCCTCCGGTCTCCATCAATAGTCCCCATCTATCGATCCATCTATGAAACCGTTCCGGACACTATCCCTCCTCATCGCCAGCTTGCTGGTGGGCTCTGTGAGCGCCCTCGCCGATGTCGCTGAAGACGTGAAGAGCGCCGCCAGTAAACTGGCCGACGCCGCCAACTACTCGTGGACAGCCACCACCGAAATCGAGGGCGGCCAATGGACGCCGGCTCCGGTCAAGGGCAAGGCCATCAAGGGAGGGGCGGCCGTGATCACCAGCGAGCGGGATGGAACCACGACCACCGCAGTGCTGCAGGGAACCAACGGGGTAGCCAGCACCGATGAAGGCTGGAAGACCGCCGAAGAACTCCGCGCGGCAGCCGGGGCCGGGGGCGGCGGCGGTAATCGCGGCGGCATGCGCGCCGGAGCCCTCTTGCGCAACCCCTTGCCGGCCGCTTCGCTCACCAAGCTGGTTGAGAAATCCAAAGATCTGAAAGCCGGTGAGGCCGGAGTGATTGCCGGAGTACTTTCCGACGAAGGTGCCAAGGAATTTGCCCTGATGGGACGCGGCGGACGGCCGGGCGGCCAAACCCCACCGGAGCCGAAGAACGCGAAGGGTTCGGTGCAGTTCTGGCTCAAGGAAGGACAAGTCCAGAAGATCCGCCTCAAGGTCTCCGCGACCATGACCGTCAACGGCGAAGACCGTGATATGGTCCGCACGACGACCTGGGAAATTCGCGACGTGGGTACCACCACCGTCGAAGTCCCGGCCGAGGCCAAGAAACACCTCGGTTCCTGAGCTGGATCAAGCCGTTGGACAAACCCTCTGGAGGCTCCGCTTGGGGCCTCCAGACTCATTGACCCTTCCGGATACCGTTCTTAGTCTGCTCTGCATGATTGGCAAGCGTCTGTACCGTTGGGCTTGGCTGCTGGCCGTGGCTGCGGTGGGTTTATTCCCCGCATCGGCCCAGGTTCCGGTGCCCTTCAACGGCATCCAGGCCATTATTAATGACACGGTCATTAGCCGTGACCAAGTCCTGGGAGCCGCGCAAAGCGAGTTGGCTACAGCCGGCCGCACCGCCACCTCCGAACAGCAGTACCTCACCCGGCGGGCGAAGATATTGGATGACCAGCTCGAGCAGCTGATCGACCGGCAGCTCATCCTCGATGAGTTCAAAGAGAAGGGGTATTCCTTCCCGGAATCCTACGTCGATGACCAAGTTCGGGAGCGCATCCGGCGGCAATTCGGCGGAGACCGCGTCGCCCTCACCAGGACCCTGCGGGCCGAAAACCGCACCTTCGAACAGTTCAAGAAGGAGGAGCGCGAGGGGATGATCATTTATCAGATGAGTTCTCGGTACGTCCGCGACGAAATCATCATCTCTCCGAAGAAGATTCAGAACTACTATCAGACCAATCAGGCCCGCTTCCGCATAGGCAACCGGGTCAAGCTGCGGATGATCGTGGTCGACCGCTCCAAGCACTCCGCGGAAGACGGAGCCCGCATCGCCTCACGCGCTCTGGCCCAGCTCAAGGAAGGCACTGAATTTGCCAAGGTCGCCACGGAGTTGTCCGACGATGCCCGCCGCTACAAGGGCGGTGACCGCGGATGGACCGAGGAAAGCGCCCTCAACGAGGCCCTGCGTCAGGTCGCCTTCAACCTGCCCATCGGCCAGACCAGCGATATCATCGAGGTCCAGGGTTCGCGCTTCATCCTGAAGGTGGAAGAGAAGCAGCAGTCTGGAATGCGTTCACTGGCCGAGGCCCGGCAAGAAATCGTGACCATCCTCAAGGACTCCGAACGTCAGCGTCTGCAAAAGCAGTGGCTGGCCAAGCTGCGCAAGAAGGGCTTCGTCCGCTACTTCTGAAGCCGCCCTTCGACCCAGACTTTCCACTAACCTAAAACTCCGCCGCCGCATGATCCTCGGCATCACCCTGGGTGACGTTACCGGTATTGGTCCGGAGGTCGCCTTACGGGCCGTCGCCCGGCTCACCGCCGAGGACACCGATGTGCATTACGTCCTCATCGGCGACACCGGTGTTGTGCGCCGCCTTTGCGGCCTGATGGGCGTGGAGGCCGACCTGCCCCTGTGG
>JAPLUH010000420.1 GCA_026397675.1 Verrucomicrobiota bacterium | reverse complement strand
ACTAAAAATCTTCGCCGGCTAACTTGCCGCGAGGACTTACCGCCATCACATGCGTGAGGCAGCCCCGAAACGGATCATTTTATTTTCGAGAAATTTTTTTGATGCCGCGCAGTCCGCGTCCCGCCCCGTGAAGGACCTGTCCCATTTCTTCAGGTAAGAACCACGAAAACGCCTGGGTTGGGGATCCCTTTGGGCTCAAGGAGCATCCGTCGGTGCTCATGTTTTTGTCGTCTGGAAGAGGATCTTAGGTATCCCGTCGAGCTCAGGATTTGTTGGCCGGGTTTCTCCCTCGGGAGCTTGAGGTGGTGGAGGCGTCGGGCTCGCCGGGATGAATCGGGCGGGATCCTATCAGAGATTCAGGTGCTGGAGGTTTTCCCCCAAAGACCCCGGGCAGGACTTGGACAGCCACCAATCGCAGGGTGTTGTTGTCGATGGCGCAGATCTGGGGTGATGACGCCTCGGACGCAATTGCTGACTTGAGGCGGAGTATCCGGTTAGCCTGATGGCACTTGAACCCCTTCGCATTTCCCGTTTTCCCCCGTCCGAAGTTTTTGACGGCCTCGTTGCGCTGGTGGATGGGTGTTCTTGGGGTCTTGGTGACCTGCCTTCACGCGGCAGGGGAACCCGTGGCAGCGGTGAAGGCGCAGAAGCGGGTCGCGGTTCTGACTACGGTGTACCGTCACAATTCCCATTCAGATGTCATCGCCAGTCGGTTGCTGCTGACGGACATGCTCGACGGCACAGGGAAGGACTCGCCGCTCCAGTTGACCTCCCTCTATGTTGAGCAGCGGCCGCCCAACGACATTAGTCGACTCTTGGCCGCCTCCCACCGGTTCCGGATCGGAACTAATATCGCCGACGCGCTCACCTTGGGGACGGGCACGTTGGCCGTGGATGGTGTTTTGCTCATCGCCGAGCATGGGGACTACCCGCGGTCTTCAACGGGCAGCACGCAATATCCCAAGCGGCGGTTCTGGGACGAGATGCTGACGGTCTTTCGGAAAAGTGGCCGGGTGGTGCCGGTCTTCGTAGACAAGCACCTGGCCGACAATTGGGAGGACGCCCGACACATCCACGACACCGCTCGAGAACTGGGCATTCCCCTCATGGCCGGGTCTTCGGTGCCGGGATCCTGGCGAATGCCGCCGGTGGATGTCGCCCGGGGCGAAGCGCTGCAGGAAGTGGTCATTTTAACCTATGGTTCGACCGATCATTACGGATTCCACGCGCTGGAATGCCTCCAGGCGGTGGTGGAGCAGCGGCGCGGTGGTGAGACGGGGATTCGGGCTGTAGAATCGCTGCAAGGCGACGAAGTTTGGCGGTCCATCCGTCAGGCCAAAGTGGCTCCTGACCTCCTCGCTGGCGCCCTGCGAACTTTGGGAGTCGACCGAGCGTCTACGGAATCGCTGCAGGCAAAAGTGCCCAAGCCCATCTTGTGGCAAGTGGAGTATTCCGACGGCCTGAAGGCCTCGGTGCTGGAGTTGAATGGGGCTATCCAAGGCTGGGCAGGAGCCTGGCGTGCGAAAACCGGAACAAACGTGGTGGCGACGCAATTTTGGACCCAGGAGGCTCGCCCGGCGGCCCACTTTACCCTGCTCTTGAATGGCATCGAGCGCATGATGCTGGACGGCAAACCCACCTGGAGAGCGGACCGCACGTTGATGACCAGTGGGCTTTTGGATGCCGTGCTGCAGTCCGGCGTGCCGGGTGGACGACGTTTGGAGACTCCGTGGTTGAACTGGTCCTACTCACCCTCATGGCGTTGGACCGAACCGCCTCCCCCGCCGCCCAGTCGTCCTTGGGGTGAGCAATGATCGTTGTGGCAGGGGCCCATTCATTTGAGCCGAGCAGCCCACGCTGCGACGGCAGCAAGTTTTTGGTTGGGGAATTGTGGGCTTTCTTTTGCCGGTGGTGGGTTTTCCAATGGGCTGAACTATGGGTCCGATTGATTTGTTGCGATTGAAGGTTCTCCCATTGGAGGAACGACGCAGTCTGACTCGGGTAGAGGCTATTCTGATTTCACCGGATCACTCTCCGGCCCCCTTGTCTTCGGCTCAGTCCGACACGGTGGGCAAAATGGTGGAAGCCATCCGCTCGGCCCGGAAAGC
>JAPLUH010000446.1 GCA_026397675.1 Verrucomicrobiota bacterium | reverse complement strand
ATGGTAGTGCTTGTATAGCTTGCGCGAGAGTAGGTAGCCGCCGAACCTTTCCTAAGCCGGACTCCTCTAGAGTCCGGCTTTTTTGAGTTCGTCTTTTTTGTAACTTCAACCAAGCTTTGGTGGATAAAGCAAGTCCATCAAAAATCTAGGTAGACCTTCAATTGATACGTTCCGACGATCACTGGGATTCGATTCAGCTATGCCAACCTACGAATACGTTTGTCTGAAGTGCAAGGGTCAGTTCGACGTGACTCAGCGAATGAGCGACGCGCCGCTGACGCAGTGTCCCAAAGACAGTTGTCCTCAGAAAAAGTGGGGAAAAGGAAAAGTTCAGCGAGGAGTGGGCGGAGGCGCAGGTCTGATCTTTAAAGGGTCCGGATTTTACATTACCGACTACCGCAGCGCTGGCTACAAATCTTCGGCCGCGAGTGATTCAAGTTCGGGAGCATCGGCGACCAAGTCGACACCAACTCCGGCGCCATCTCCGGCTCCGAAATCACCGTCCACCTGACCAAAGGTTTACGACCCGTTGAATTCATGAGGAGATTCTTCGGTGTCATTCCATTTCTCTGGCTTTTATTGGCAGGCCATTGGGATGCCGAGGCCCAAGTAGGATCGATTTCTCGACGGGCTAAGAGCGTTCCGACTCGAAGTCGATCGGGACAATTTTTGGTTATAGGCGAAGTCTCTGGTTCCGATGACTGGATGCCAAATCCGATTCTGATTCCTTCGGGTTCAAAGCGCTCCGTCGCCTTGACCCCGTTGCGTCCCTTAGATTCACAGGGGGTAGCAACGCTCGGTCCCCCGGTGATTTCTGTCGCCTGCGAACGAATTAAAGCAGAAACACTCCGGATCCTGAAAATCGAGGATCGGTTCAACGGTTCAATCGTTGTTCGGGTTTTTCCTGTCGATAAGAGGCGCCTTCCGGCAAGGATTTTAGCCACCCAGTTTGCCGATGGATGGCGCTATACTCTGGAGATTCAGGATCGAGTGCATTGGACATTATTGGTCCGAACGACCGTCGAGGCCCTGCTCTTGGAGATCGCCAACCGCGGTAACGGGGGGCAACTAAATCCTATTCCGCTCTGGCTGTCCGAGGGGGTTACGACATTACTCATCGGGGAATCCAGTCGGGAATTGGTGCCGCAATTGAATCGTGAATTCAAAGATGCCAACCGTTCCATGGATCCTTTGGTATCCATCGCGGCCAAGACGGCGGGACGGTCTCCGTTGGGGTTTGATGCCTTGGCATTTCCTACGGATGTGATGGTTAATGACACCAACCAATTTCAATTATTTCAGGGTTCTGCGGCGCTGTTCGTTCACCATCTCAGGTCAAAAGGCGTAGGCGCTGGTTCCTTGGGTGCGTTGGTTTTCGCCTTTAATCGTTCTTTAAACTGGCAGACCGCTCTCCTGAAGACTTATCCGGCTGAGTTTCAAAGTTTGTTGGATGTCGAGAAGTGGTGGGCGATCACCTCCGTTGCTTTTTATGCCCAGAATGCTTCTCGGTCGATCACACCAGAGGCTGTCGATCGGCATCTGCGATCCATCCTCCAAGAGACGGTAGAAGTGGCGCGGGCCACAAACTCTCCGCTGGGCAGACGCGTTCTCCGCCTTTCAGAAACAATCGAGCAATGGCCGTTCGCCGCTCAATTGCCGGTACTTGAGCGGAAGAGAATTCAATTGCGGTATCTCTCTAATTTGGGATTTCGATATCTCTCACCTCAGGGTGGTGGCGGCACGGAGCCTGAAATGCGGGTTCGCTTCGAACAGGTGCGTCGCCTCCAAGAAATTCTCGATCCGTACCAACGTGAACGCAGTAGCACTGGCACATGGGCCCGACGGGGAGATGTGGATCCCCGAATTCGGGTCTTAGTTCAGGGTGCCGCCGAGCGGTTGCGCTCCTTGGAAGCCGAGATTCTCGGGGCACGTTGACGCCCGATGCAATGGACGGGTGGCCCGTGATTCTTGATGATTTTCCCGGTTCGAAGAGAGTCCGATCACCCTCCGTCGATTTTGATTTTTCATGGATCTTTTTTAAATCAGGTTTGATTGTTGAGACCAATTCCGGTCGGATTTGTTCCATGAGCACCTTCGGTTTCTGCGCCGCACTGGCCTTCGCGCTGGTGAGCCCGATTCTGGCCCAATCTCCAGCTGCATCTGGTTCTACTGCTTCGGTTTGGATGCCGCCGGAATCCTCGTTCAAGAAAGTAATTTTGGATGAGGATGCCCTGGTGGATGGGGTCCGAAAAGACACTATTGTTGATCCGATGGAATTGACGGTGGCACCCGATGGGCGCGTGTTCTGGGTTGAACGAGCGGGTGTGGTTAAGCTCTGGAAGCCCGACACCAAATCCACCGTGGTTGCTGCAAAGTTGGCAACGTTCACTGGCCTTGAAGACGGCGCGCTGGGCATCACTCTCGATCCAGGATTTTTAAAGAATCAATGGATTTACGTGAACCGCTCGCTACCCCAGACCACCACCAACTCTCAAGGAAAGGTCGGCATCATTCGGGTGGCTCGTTTCACCGTGAAAGGTGATCAATTAGATCTTGGTTCCGAGACTCCGATTATCGATGTCGAGACTCAACGGGAACAGTGCTGTCATGTCGGTGGATCGTTGACTTTCGACTCCGCGGGTAACCTCTACATGTCGATTGGTGACAACACCAACCCCTTCGATTCCGACGGATTTTCTCCGCACGATGAGCGCTTGGGACATTACCCTTGGGACGGACAGCGAACCGCTGCCAATGCAAATTCGTTGGTCGGCAAGGTGCTTCGAGTTAAACCGCGTCAGCAAGGCGGCTACGATATTCCTGAAGGCAACCTCTTCAAACCCGGTACCGCGGGCACTCGGCCTGAGATTTATGTGATGGGAAATCGGAATCCGTTCCGCGTCTCGGTGGACCGCAAGACCGGGTATCTTTACTGGGGCGAAGTTGGACCGGATTCAGGGCATGCCGATGCGAAGCGAGGATCCGCAGGTTTCGATGAGATTAATCAGGCTCGCAAACCGGGATTTTTCGGTTGGCCTATGTTCGTCGGAGACAACCGCGCGTACACGAAAGTGAATTTTGTCGATCGCCAGCGTGGGACCGATGCCCGTCAGGCCTTTGACCAAGTTCGTAAGAAGATCGAGGAGATGAAAAAGAAGGGTGAGACCAACAATCTTCCTGAATTGCCCTCGAAGCCGGAGGCCTGGGATCCGAAGGGAATGGTGTTTGACCCGGAACACCCCAAGAACACCTCTCCCAACAACACAGGCATCCAAGACCTGCCGCCGGCACAACCGGCCTTCATTTATTATCCGGCGTCCGCTTCAACCCGATTTCCGGCGGTCGGCTCTGGGGGGCGTACTGCCATGGCCGGACCGGTGTATTACTACGATCCTAAGAATGCCTCAGCGCATCGGTTGCCCAAAGAGTTTGATCACACCCTCTTCATTTACGAATGGTCCAGAAACTGGATCATTGCTGTGAAGTTGGATGAAAATAATAACATCGCCAAGACTGCCGACGGCAAGTGGATGATGGAGCGCTTCATGCCCGCGACAACCTTCAAGCGGCCCATGGATTTGGAATTGGGTGCCGATGGTTGTCTCTATCTCATCGAGTACGGCAAGGACTGGGGTAATAATTCGGACACGAAGATCGTTCGGATCGAGTATCACGGTTCGAGTGGTACCTAGGTCTGATGTCTTCAGCCCAGACCCATTCGTTCGACTTCATCGTTCTCGGGAGCGGTGTGGCCGGGCTGACCTACGCTCTTGAAGTGGCCCACCGAGGCACGGTGGCCATTATCACTAAGAAAAATCGCGCCGATTCCAATACAAACTGGGCACAAGGCGGGATCGCGTCGGTCACCAGTCGTGAAGACAGCTTCGAGTTGCATGTCCAAGACACGCTGGAGGCAGGAGCGGGTTTGTGCCGTGAGTCCGTGGTGCGGACCATTGTTGAGGAAGGCCCTGAGCGTATTGCTGAGTTAATGCGGTTGGGGGCGCAATTCAGCGAGCGGGACATCCCGGGTGGAGGTGGGCGCCGCGAGTTAGATCTCACCAAAGAAGGAGGGCATTCTAAGCGTCGCATCTTGCACGCTGCCGATGCCACCGGACGTGAGATCGAGCGGGCCCTTCTCGCCGCAGTGGCCGCCAATCCGGCGATCACCGTGTTTGAAAACCACCTAGTGATCGACCTAATCACCACGGCCAAACTGGGGTTGGCTGGCCCCAATCGGTGTATCGGAGTCTATGTGCTGAACAACCCCGAGGGACGGGTGGATGTGTTTCAGTCTCCCGCGGTGCTGCTGGCGACAGGGGGGTGCGGCAAAGTTTATCTCTACACGACCAACCCAGATATCGCTACTGGGGATGGTGTGGCGATGGCCTATCGAGCAGGGGTCCCCATCCTGAACATGGAGTTTATCCAGTTCCACCCTACCTGCCTGTTTCATCCGAAGGCCAAGTCCTTTCTGATCTCGGAAGCGGTTCGGGGCGAGGGAGGCCTCTTGCGGACCTCAGGAGGAGAGCGCTTCATGCAGCGCTATGACGCCCGATTGGAACTGGCGCCCCGGGACATTGTGGCTCGAGCCATCGACTCGGAGATGAAACGGACCGGGGCCGACTGCGTGTATCTGGATATCACCCATCGATCGCACGAATTCATCCTGAGTCATTTTCCTACGATCCACGCCCGATGCCTCGAGTTTGGCATCGATATGACCAAGGACTGGATTCCGGTCGTTCCGGCGGCCCATTATCAGTGCGGAGGGGTGGCGACCGATCTGGATGGGCAGACTTCTCTGGATGGACTGTTTGCTGTGGGCGAGGTGGCCTGTACGGGCCTCCATGGAGCCAATCGTCTGGCGAGCAACTCGCTGCTGGAGGCCTTGGTGTGTTCCCACCGGGCCGCCCAGCGAGTCCTCTCATTGCCTGGAACCAGCGGGCCTGTTGCGATCCCACCCTGGCAGACGGGGCAGGCGACAGACCCCGATGAAATGGTCGTTGTTTCCCACAATTGGGACGAGATTCGTCGTTTGATGTGGGATTATGTGGGTATCGTTCGCACGACCAAGCGTCTCCGGCGGGCCCAGAAACGATTGGCCAATCTTCAGGAAGAGATCCGAGAGTATTACTGGGACTTCATCGTGACGGCGGACCTGCTCGAGTTGAGAAACTTGGCCACGGTGGCGGAAATCATCGTGGCCAGTGCCTTGCAGCGGACCGAAAGCCGCGGACTTCATTGCAACCGGGACTTTCCCGAATCCGAGCTGGGCTGGAATCAGGTGGATACGCGAGAGTGTCGCGAAGAGTGAGTGCTTAAGTCGCTGCGGAACTGTTCCGATGTCCATGCAACGGTCCAAGTTCGGGCCTGGCGTCGCAGGTTCTCATGTCCGACACATCGGTCCAAACAAGTCTTCGTCAGGCGTGGTTCACCTCGGTTGTGGCGATCGTCAGTATCGCAGTCCTGGGGTTGATTCTTGAAATCGCCGTAGGGTCTAAGCCCGCAGAGTTGTTCAACAAGCTTTCTCGTGCCCGGGACGGAGCCGAGCAGGTTCGCATGGAACTGACGTTGTTGGGAAAACTCCTCGCGGACGATCCGGACTCTTATCCTACTGATTTGTCCCAGCGATTGGCCGGCATGAAGGATTCCTTGATGGCCGGTTTGAAGTTGCTCGGAAAGTCTGGGCTCAAGTCAGACAACGAGAAGGCGTTCCAACAGTTGGAGGGTTGTTTTCAGGAGAGGTTTCTTCCGGATTTTATCAATTTTCGCCAACCCTATGGTGATCAGGATCGGACTGGTCCAATATTCGGCCAAAGATCTTAAGGAGATGGGTCAAATCAAGTTCATGGCGGCCTGGGGAGGGTGTACTCTGGGAGTGCTCGGGCTCGGGTTACTGTGGTTTCAGGTTCGTTCCCTTCAGAAAGTCATCACTCTTGCCATTCAGCAGTCTGCACCGGTAAGCGGTGCCGATGCCAAGATGACTGAGAACATCGCGAAGTATGCGAACCGAATTCGTGAGTTGGAGGGTTCCAACAAGTTGTTAAGGTCCGAAGTAGATAAATTGGCCCCGCTCGCCGACGAGGTGGTCACTTTGCGACAGCAGGGGTCAGGCAGCCCCTGGGAGGCCTGGTTGAAGGCGATTCATGGACGCGGACGTTCCACACTGGGTAAGGGCGGGCAGTTGGGCATCGTGCTAGAACTTGCTCCCAACGAGATTCTGAGCCTGGAACCCTCACTCAGGGAGCACACGGAGTTCGTCCGCATCGAAGCGCCTTCTGAATCGGACAAGCCAGCTCGATCCCGACACACTGTTTTGGTCGTAGACGAAGACTTTGGAAATCGTGCCCGCTTGTTGTCGTGCTTCTCAGGGCTCGACCTAGAAGCCGTGGAAGCACCTTCGACCAAAGAGGCGTGGAAAATGATGAACGGTGGTTTGGTGGTCCGCTTGTGTTTGGTGGGAGGCAATGATGGCGAAATATCGGGGGCCGATTTCGGTCAACGGGTTAAATCCGACCCACGCTTTTCCGAGGTGGAGATAATTCTTTGCTCGGCCTTGACGAATATAGAGGAGTTGACCAAGACCCTGGAAGAGGTGGCCGCGAGCAAGACTCCCCTCGAGGAGGCTCAGGAGCAGTCGGGGCTCAACAGTCACGCGTACGGCAAGATGCTTCAGGCCGTCAATACCGAGACCAAAGAGACGCTCACTTTCGCCCGTACCGCCCTCTCCCATGGTCAACGCAAAGCAGCCTGGAACCGCATCACGTCGCTCAAGGAAACAGCGAACACGGTCGGTGACAAAGGACTCAACAATGCCATCGCCTCCGTCGAGAAAGAGATGGATCGCGGGGACGTGTTCTTCATCACTACCGAGTTGGAACGTCTGGAGCGGGAAAACCAGCGCTTGAGCAAGTTGGCTGACCAACTCCTGACTTCGGCACCGAAGGCGATGAATCCGGGAGACGTCAACCCGGGCGGGGTCAAATAGAGAACAGCTCCGCCGGCATTATTTTGGAAATAGCGCTTTCGTAAAAATTGCCCCACGTGATCCAAGCCACCTGGCCCGGCCTGTCGGATTTGTCGAGTCTGTCGGGGGGGCTGCAGCCGATGTCATGGATAGGGACCGATCTCCGAGCGGTCCGTCTAAGGGTACTGCTCAGTCTGCGATCCTAAGATGGGCTGGGGTCGGGCCTGGGCCCCGGGGGCCTTCTTTGAACCTCGACCGTTCACACTATTTCGGACGGCGTCTGATCACCTCGGGTGAGTGCCAGGAATGCCGCTTCTAGTGTACCGGTTGTGTGTGATCTGGCCCGCAGTTCATCGGCGCTGCCGCAAGCGATCACTTGTCCCTGGTGGAAGATACCGATCCGGTCGGCCATCTCTTCGGCGACACTGACCTGATGGGTACTGAGGAAGATGGTCATGCCCTGAGTTGCTCGTTCCCGAAGGATGTCCTTCACCACTCGGGCATGGTGTGGGTCGAGGCCCACCATCGGTTCATCAATGATGAAGACCTCAGGTCGGTGGAGTAGCGCGCTGGCGATCGCAATTCGCTGCCGTGTGCCGTGGCTGAGAGATTCGATCGGCTGGTGGAGCCAGTCCTCCAAATTGAACCGAGGCACCAGTTCGTCGCATCCCTCGCGGATTTGTTCGTCCGGCATCCGGAACAAGCGTCCGGTGAATCGAAGGAACTCAGCGGGCGTGAGCTTCTCGTAAAGGAACGGGAAATCGGGCACGTAGCTCAGGCGCGATCGAGCCTCCAAAGGGTTCTCTTGGATATCAAACCCGGCGATCCGAGCCTGGCCAGCAGTCGGCCGGATGAGCCCGACCATCATCTTGATGGTGGTGGTTTTCCCCGCTGCGTTGGGACCCAGAACCGCAAAAAATTCACCGCGCGGAATTTGCAGGTTAATCCCATCCACAGCCCGGAGGGATCCGAAGTCTTTGGTCAGGCCTTTGAGTTCAATCATGGGGAGAGTCTCCTCATTCAGTTTCCGATGATGGCATCGTTAACCAACTGGATGCGGTCGGGCAGTTGGATCCTCAGCAATTCTCCGGCGCGACTAATGAAGGCGGTGACCTCCAGTTGTCCGGGCAATCGGGCGCTCAGGCGATAGACCCGGACGCGGCTTCGGCCGATTTGAATCCAGTCGGATCGAGCATCGATGGAACTATTCCTAGCCAGAGATTCTGGGTGGTTCAGGGCGATGTCGGGAATGAGCCCGGAAGGCAGGGCCGTGAGGTACGGAGCCAGCATGAGTTGCAGAGCAGCTCGATTGCGGGTCTCGAAGGTTTGCTCGAAGCGCTGGCGCCCCTCCTCGTAAATCATACGGATCTGGTCGGATCCCGCCTCAGCTTGGATCTCCCAACTCTTGGGCCGCTGGTCGACTCGGACCTGAAGTTTCTCCCAGGTGTTGGTAGGCGATAATTCCACAGTCCCCAGGATCATCAATCGGTCTAGGGACGAGTTACTGCCATGAAAGCGGGTCGAGACTCGGATTGAGTGTCCTGCAGGTGCTGAGACCATGCCCTCAATGGCGGTGACAGTGCTGCGGGGGGCTTCGAGGATAGAGGGGTGCCATTCCAATGAACCGATGGTCCTGCCTTGGTGTCGAATGCTCAGCACGCTGGAGTCCGGAGAATCCAGAATCTTCCGCCAGATCAAGTCTGGTGAGAGTTCGGAACCCGAAGTGAAAGGCTCTCCCCATTCGGCCTGCCACAAGAGCCCATTCATCACCACCCAGAAGAGAGCGGAGGCAATCAGGGTGATCCGGGAAGCCATGTTCTGAAGGGAGTCCCCGCTTTTCAGGGGACTCGTATTTCAACGCCCGGCTTCAGCTTGCGGGTATCCACGCTGGGGTTGGCTGCCTGAAGTTGCTGAAGGGAGATTCCCTGAGCCTTGGCAATTTTGGCCAGGGTGTCTCCGGATTTCAGTGTGTAAGTCTTGGGGGTGGATGGCTTGCGCGGCTCGACCGCTCGGGGCGCCAACCGGGCTGGGGGGTCTATCGCCTTGGGGACCGTGCTCGGGGCACGAGTCGGTGCCGCGATGGTTCCGTTGGTGGGATTGGAGACCAGGAGGCTGGAGGCGGAGGGGGCGATGCGGGTGGAGGCTGAAGAAAGTTGGTTGCTCCAGGACAACACGGATTTGCGTAACTCATCGTTCTCCCGCCGCATTTGCTCGAGTTGACCTTGTGTTTGGATCTTGCCGATGGTGTCGGCATGCAGTTCGGCCAGACGCAGGCCGGTGGCACGAATAAGTTGGTTAACAATCAGGTCGTTGGTCCGCCCGGAAAGAACGATGTAGCGTCGGAGGTGATAGTAAGCGAAGCCGTACTCGGGGAGTTTGGCGGAGTCGGAATGGATGATCCCCAGTCCGAGGTGTGCATCCGCGTTGCGGGGGTTTACGTCCAAGGCCCGCTGATAGTACTCCACAGCTCGGGAGTACTGGTTCATCCGCTGATAGGCTTCGGCCTGGCGGTAGTTGTTCTCCTCCTTCGGGTCCGCCTTGCCGCTGACCCAGGGACGCTCATCACAGCCCACCCACACGACGCAGGAAAGCAACAGACCTCCGCAGATGTTCCAGAAGCGATGAGACATTGTTTGGTAGGCTGTCCGCGCCGCCGACGAGCGTCAACGCGGCGGAGCAAGACCGCGGCGATTCTGGGTCACCCGAGGGTGCCTAGTTCCTTTTTCCACCGTGCCAATTGACGGGCCACCTGACGGACTCCGGGAGCACCGGGAAGTTCGCGCCGTTTCATGGCCTTCTGCAAATCATACAACTCGAGCACATCGGCTGAAAAGCGGGGTTCAATTGCCTGATATTCCGCGAGGGAGAGTTGGTTGATCGGGCGTCCAACTTTCTCAGCGAAAGCCACCACGGCTCCAACGGCGTGATGGGCTTGGCGGAAGGGCATACCCTTTTTCACTAGATAGTCGGCAAGGTCGGTGGCCAGCAACAGGGGGTCTTTTGCGGCAGCTTCGCAGGCCGGAGCCTGGACGGTGGTGTGATCGAGCATCGCCGCAGTGAGTCGAACACAGGAGCGAACGGTGTCCGCGGTATCGAAGAGACGCTCCTTGTCCTCTTGCAAATCCCGGTTGTAGGTCATGGGCAACCCTTTCAATAGGACCAGCAGTGAGACCAGGTTACCGATGACCCGACCCGATTTGCCTCGGGTGAGTTCGGCGATGTCAGGATTCTTCTTCTGCGGCATGAGCGAGGAACCCGTCGTGTAGGCGTCCGCAATGCGGATGAAGCTGAACTCGGAGGAGGCCCACAGGATGAGGTCTTCGGAGAGTCGGCTGAGATGGACGGCGATCAGTGCCGCGGCTGCGCTGAATTCGATGAGAAAGTCCCGGTCTGAGACGGCGTCCATGGAATTTTGCGTGATGCGCGGACGACCTTTCGTGTCGGTGAAACCGAGCAGTGTGGCCACGAACTCACGGTCAATGGGTAGCGTGCTGCCGGCGATGGCCCCTGCTCCGAGCGGGCACACGTTCAATCTTCCAAAGGCATCCGCCAGACGACCGGTGTCGCGGTCGAACATCTCGACGTAGGCGAGGCAATGGTGGGCGAAATAGACCGGTTGCGCCCGTTGCAAATGCGTGTAGCCGGGGATGATCACCTCCGAGTGCCGCTCACCCAGTTTGACCAGAGAGCGTTGGAGTGTGCGCAATTCGCCCAAGAGCGCTTCAATCTCGTCTCGCAGCCACAGGCGGACATCCAGGGTCTCGACGCGCCGCGCCCCGGCCTCGAGCGCGCCCCGCACGCTCGCCAGCGTGTTCTCCGGGAAGCTCGCGGCGAGCCCGCGGTGCGCGACGAGGCGCTCCTTCCAGCTTCGTGCTTCGTGGAATCCCATGGCGTTCCAGATTCTCCTCGGCTCAGCATGGCCAGCGAC
>JAPLUH010000365.1 GCA_026397675.1 Verrucomicrobiota bacterium | reverse complement strand
GCCTTGCAGGAACCCAACGTCAAAAACGGCGTCGGCGGCCTCCGTGACTTTCAGAACCTCCTCTGGATGGCCTACTTCAAGCACGGGACCCGTTCGCTCATGGACCTCCAGAAAGCCGAGTTCCTCAGCGCCTCCGACCGCAAGCAAATGGAGGCGGCCTACGACTTCTTGCTGCGCACCCGCAATGAGCTGCATTACGTCGCGGGCCGGGCCGCCGAAACCCTAACGCCCATCGTCAAGCCGGCCGTCGCGCTGGGCCTGGGATTTTCTGATCGTTCGCCCAGGGCCCGCACCGAAGCCTTCATGCGGGAATACTACACCCACGCCCGCAACCTGTACCTCACCACCCGCACCCTCGAACAGCGACTGGCGCTGGTCCCCAGCCCGGGAACCTCGAAGACAGGCAAAACCAAAGGTGGAAAACCCAAACGCGGCGCAGCGCCCGCCGAGGAGTTCGATGGATTCCGAATCTTGGACGGGCAGCTCCACATGGTGGACCGCGGCATCTTGCGTGAGGATCGGGGCCGGATTCTTCGGGCCTTCCTGGAGGCCCAAAAACGGGGACTTCAACTCCACCCCGACCTGGCCCAATTGCTCCGTCAGCAAGTGTCGCTGGTGGATCGGTCCTTCAAGGCCAACTCGCACTACCAGGCCACCTTCCTGGAGATCCTCAACCACCGCGGCAATGTCGCGCCCTACGTCCGCGCCATGCACGAGGTAGGCCTCCTCGGCCGATTCCTGCCCGAGTTTGGTAAGATGACCAACCTGGTGCAGCACGAGTTCTACCACCAATACGCCGTGGACGAGCACACGCTCACTTGCGTGGCCAAACTCGATCAAGTCTGGGGAGCCGAGACTCGCCCCTTCTCCGGCTACACCGAACTCTTCCACCACGTGGAGCGCCCGTTTGTCCTGTACCTAGCGCTGCTGCTTCACGATTGCGGCAAGGCCTTCCCAGGACGACGCCACGAATTGGTCGGCGCTGAACTGGCCCTGAAGGTCTGCAAGCGGTTCCGACTCGATGGCACCACCGCCCACACGCTTTCCCTCATCATTGAGCACCACCTCACCATGGTGCAGACCTCGCAGCGGCGGGACCTCGACGACCCGGAAGTGATCCAAACCTTTGCCGCCCAAGTCCAAGGAACGGAGAATCTTGACCTGCTCACCCTGCACACCTTCGCCGATTCGATGGGCACGAGCGACACCCTCTGGAACGGCTTCAAAGATTCCCTGCTCCTCACCCTCCATCTGAAGACGACACGGGCACTCCAAGGCACCACCGAATTCATTGAGGCCGAAATCCGACAACGGCAACTGCTGCGCGAACAAGTTCAGAGTCTTCTGCCCAAGACCTTCTCGGAGGAGGAGTTCGCGGCCCATTTCGAGGGGTTACCCGCCCGATACTTTCAAATTCACTCGCCGCGGCAAATCGCCCGGGATCTGACCCTCGTCCACCAATTCATCCACCTCCAACTCACTCAAGAAGACCGGGCCCTCGAACCGGCCGTGCTCTGGAATGAGGAGAAAGACCGTGGCTGGACTCGGGTCCACTTCTGCACCTGGGACCGGCCTGGGTTATTCACAAAATTCACAGGGGCTCTCACCGCCGCCGGGTTGAACATCTTTTCCGCGCAAATCTTTACCCGTTCCGACGGCGTTGTGATCGATAGCTTCTATGTCACCGACGCCCGGACCGGGGCCGCACCCGACCCCTCCGTGCGGGAACGCTTCGAGAAGCTCATCCGGGATGTCCTCGCCAAGGGCACAGACGTCCGACCCGCCGTCCGAAAAATCGCTGCCCAGACACGCCCCCTGTACCAGGCCCTGGCGGGGGAGCACCTGGAGCCCAATATCCGGTTTGAAAGCTCGGCTCCCAATGGAACCACCATCATCGACATAGAAACCGAGGACCGGGTGGGCCTGCTCTTCGCCCTGTCTCAGGCACTCAGCGAACTCGGACTCAACATTGTCCTTGCCAAGATCGTTACAGAAAAAGGGGCGGCCATTGACACATTCTATCTCACCGAGAAGAACGGTTCACCGGTCATGTCCCCTGAGCGCCAGAACCAGATCGCGACGGAGTTGCGTCGTGTAATTCAGGATCTGTAACTAAATAGCTCCCAATGACCGCTGCTGAGATTGTTTTAAAAAGCAAAAAAAGTGTTGTCACCAGTCTCTGCCGGTTCCTAGTGTCACGTCTGTGATTTCCGCCATTTCGGCGGGGGCTGTGGACTGTGTCTTCAGCTCGTAAGTTGATTATTTGCAGTCAAACACAACGCAGAACTCAGGAAACAACATGAAGTTTAATAAGTGGACAGTCGCTCTGGCCGCCACCGGCGTGGTGAGCCTCGCTTCCGCGGTGCAGGCCGATGAGTCTCACCCGGTTAACACCGCGCTCAGCTCGACCACCCTCAGCGGTTACGTCGACACCTCGGCCATCTGGAACTTGGGTTCCGGTAGCCAGGTCGCCAATCGCTTCGCCAACACCGGCGTGGACCGTCAAGATGGGTTCAACGTGAACACCATCAAGCTGCAGCTCGAAAAGCCCATCGATGAGGGTACTTGGAGCGCTGGCTACAAGGTTGAGACCATGTTCGGCCCTGACGCCAACGTCATGCCCGGCGCCCTGACCTCGGGTGTGGCCATCAAGCAAGGCTACGCGGCCCTGCGCGCCCCGATCGGCAACGGCATCGACTTCAAGATCGGCCAGTTC
>JAPLUH010000368.1 GCA_026397675.1 Verrucomicrobiota bacterium | reverse complement strand
TTGCGATCAACGGCCGCCATGCGGTGCAAATCCCAATTCTTGGCGTGCTTGCGGATGATATCGTCCAGTTGCTCCCGATTCTCAAGAACCCCTCGAACCAGTCGATCGGCGAAAAGCCGCGTGGCACTTTCTTCGGCATTGGGTGGCGGCAACTCAACCCGTTCGCCCCACGTTGGACCATGCGACTCCAGAAGATCGCTCATCCTCTGGGCGTCCCAGAATTGGTTCAGAGCAGCCCCCAAATCCTCCGGCGGATTCAGATCGTGCTGAAAGAGAAACTGCACCGCTCGTTCACGGGCCTCCCGGCGCTTGCGCATGGCGTCACAATAGACCAAAGCCCCGCCGGACAAGAGCGTTTTATTGATCAGTTGCTCCAGAAGCCAAAGCGACCCGTTGAGCACCCGCATAGATGTTGAAACGTCCATCGCGCAGGAACCCGACCAAGGTCTGCCCAGATTGGTTGGCAAACTCGACCGCCAGACTCGACGGGGCTGAAACCGCCGCCACGCAGGCGATGCCTGCCGCCAAGGCTTTTTGGACAATCTCAAAAGACACCCGACCACTGACCATCAACACCGAGGGCCCGATGGGAAACGCCCCGTCCAGGAAACGGCGGCCGATGACCTTGTCCACCGCGTTGTGCCGACCGACATCCTCGCGCAGCACCCATAACCGTCCTTCGGGGCTAAACAACGCCGCTGCATGGAGACCGCCCGAAACCGAGAATCCTGCCTGGGCAGAGCGAAGTTGCTCCGGCAACGACAACAAGGTTTCCGGTGTGATCTGGAAATCATCGGTCGCCGAGGGAAACCGGCGCCGCAGAGCGTCAATGCTGGCGGTGCCACAAAGCCCACAACTCGAAGACGCGAAGACATGACGAGTCAGCGAGGCAAAATCGCAATGCACACCCTCGCCCAGAAACACATCGACGACATTGCCGGATTCATTCCGGGGATAGGGGCGAACTGCCTGGAGGTCCGACGGAGACCGCAGCAGTCCCTCACTGACCAGAAAACCCACCGCCAGTTCGTCGTCATGAGCCGGAGTCCTCAGGGTCACGCTCACACTGCGAGTATCGACCCGAATTTCCAGTGGCTCTTCGGTGGCAACAGCATCCACTGAGGGAGTTTCACACCGGCCGTGAATCCATCGCTGAATGGTGGTCGGCCGGGTCGATGGATCCGCCGGCTTCACAGCGTCTGGCTGAGGAAACCACCGTCCACACGGAGGTCGGTACCCGTGACAAATCCGGCGGCACGAGGGCTTGCCAAGAACACCGCTGCTCCGCCCAACTCTTCGGCAACACCGAACCGGGCCATCGGCGTGTGGCTGAGGATCGCTTGGGCTCGAGCAGTCGGACTGCCATCTTCATTGAAGAGGAGTCGGCGATTCTGCTCAGCCGGAAAGAAGCCCGGCGTGATGGAGTTGACCCGTACCCCGCTCGGGGCCCATTCGCGTGCCAAGAACTGGGTGAGGCTCAGAACGGCCGCCTTGGCCGCTGAATAGCTGACCACCCGAGACAGCGGAATATGCGCTGAAACGCTGGCAACATTAATCACCGTACCGCGGCGGCGAGCACAGAATCCCGGACCGAATGTCTGGCAAGGCAACAAGACTCCGCCCACCAAATTGAGATCAAAATTGCCCCTCCAAGCATCCAAGCCAATTGCTTCGAACGGAAGATCTGCCGTCACAGTGGCTTTAGGATCATTACCCCCGGCGGCATTAACCAAGACTGAGGGAACGCCCAATTGGCTTTCCACCTCGGATTCCACGCGGCGAAGATCATCTCGACTCATGGCATCGGCAGCGAAGAAAGCCGCCCGAATTCCCTGCTGCTCCAGCGATTCCACGCAGGCTTGTCCGCGCTCGACATTTCGTCCCACCACGGCGACCGCCGCCCCTGCCTGGCCTAAGGCTTGGGCCATAGCCCCACCCAGAGATCCGGTCGCACCGATGACCACCGCCACCTCTCCGGAAAGATCAAACAGGTTCATCCGTCGGAAGGTGAACCAGGCCCGCAAGCGTGGGGAGCAGAAATCGCCAAATCTAGCATCCTAGCCCAGCACCGCCTCATCCGGAACGATCCAATGGGGATAAGAGTCACGGCGGCGGAGATTCTCTTCCAAGCCCCTGCATGAGCCAGGAGTCATCGGGCTGAGGCCCGCAACAAGTGAAGCTCTTGCGCAAGCAGATGCAGCCGACACGACCGAACCCACTGAAATCATTGAAGCGAAGCACTCAATACTCGGATCGAGATAGCCCCTGCCCTGCCCCTTCCCAGTTGCCAACTTTTCAGACCGGCAATCGCCTGCGAAACTCCCGGCAAGCCGCCGCAATATCGCTCGCGTTGAGGATGGCACTCACCACACAGATGGATCGGGCTCCTGCCCTAACCACGGTATCGACAGTTTCAAGATTGATACCGCCAATGGCAAACCACGGGATCGAAACATTCTCGCGAGCCCACTGAACGTAATCGACCGTCACGGGGCGAGCGGTCGGCTTGGTGCCGGTGGCAAACACGGGGCCGATCGCCACGTAGTCAGCCCCTGCGGCGACGGCACGGGCGCATTGATCCGGCGCGTGGGTGGACAAACCAATCTGGCACCCGGCCTTCTTGCTGGAGAGTTCGCGAACATGATGGTGGCCCGCGTCAAAGAAATCTTCCTGACCCAGATGAACCCACGGAGCACCGACTTCCAAGGCGACCTCAGGATGATCGTTGATCACCAGACCGACACGGGCATCGCGCAGCACGGGTGCCAGTGCTTGAGCCAGACGGAGAACCTCCGCCGCAGGAAGTCCCTTGGCCCGCAGTTGGATCATGTCTGATCCGCCGTCACAAAGAGCCGCCGCCACGGCCACAGGGTCACGCCCGTTCAGGTAGGCGGTATCGACGAAGGTGTAGAGCCGGCAATCGGCAATGGGTTTCATTCCGGATCCAAAAACAAACCGTTACCTCAACGGCGAACCGTGGTGTGTTCGCCAAGCCAGGTCATATCGGGCCGACTAGCGGTTCCCGGGTACCCGCTTGCGTGGACGCTGTGGTGATCCACATTCGAAGTAGGATTATTAAACGTACCGCTGACCCATCGGTGAGATTCTGCATGACCGTCGGCGAAGGAGAAATTGGAACTGCGCCCGTGGTAATTGCCCGGCACGTGATACGCTCCGCCTGAGGCAGTCGCCATGTTGACCCCAAAGAACGGGCGGCAAATTCCCTTAGGATGAATTTCTCCATGAACAAAAATATCCGAGGCGGACAACAGGTCTGTAGTCTTTCGAAAATTGCGGTAGGTTCTATCGTCTCCGAGTGCGCTGGACGGATAGGGAGCATCATCGGCCCAATTGACCCAAGGATTCTGACCGTAGGTGCGAGGATTGCCCTGCTTGCGACCATTAACGATCTCGGTGTAACGATCCCCGGGGCACTTGAATGACCCCAAGGCCGGCAGATACGTTGCCAAAAGCGAAACCCGCGGATTGATGAGACTTGAAGCCGATGAATCGACCAGATTATTTCCATCGCGCCCCTCGACCCAGTACTTGGGAACGTAGTTGGCAGGAGGATTTATGAGATTCACCGTCGGATCTCCGGCGCCATTCGGGGGGAAAAAATCTCGGTTTTCAACGACATAGAGCATCGAAGCCACCATCAACTGTTTCTCGTTGTTGATGCAGGCGATGCCCGTGGCTTTTTGGCGGGCCTTGGCTAGCGCCGGCAAAAGCATGCCAGCCAAGATCGCAATGATGGCGATGACTACAAGCAGTTCAATCAATGTGAAACCAGCAGACTGCTGCGAGCGGGGGGAAATTATTCTCACGATATTATTGGGGGATTTTCACTGATCCTAGATGGGTTGCATCTGGGTTCAACCCCGAAAGAAGGTCCATTAACTCGGCCTCGGGCCCCTCATGATGCTGTTGGCGAGCCAGTTGCAAGGCTCGTTCGAAGGCAAATCGTGCCGCTTCCGTAGATCCTTGAGCCAGATCGCACTTACCCAAAAGAATTTGGACCACCATCCAATCGGGCTTACGTCGGAGCGCGATCTCCAAATGTTCACGTGCTCCAGCAAAGTCACCGGCATCAAACAGTGCTCGCCCCAAACTGAATCGGGCCAATTCGTTTTCAGGATACTGCCGAACCATTTCCCGCTGCCGAGCAAAGAGATCACTCACGAGGGAAACCTAACTCAAGTCCTCATCCGAAGCAGCGTTGATTTTCAACCTGCAGCGCTCTCCAAGACTCCAACCCAAATTCCATTCACCCGATGGCATTGACGCGGAGGTCGCGGAGGGTTTTGAGGTGAGGCAGAGGGACTCCACGGATGGGTCGAGCACCCTCGAGGCGTTTGGGTCCGAAGTGGGAGCGGTGGTGTGCGAAGATCTGATTAACGAAGTCCCTTGAGCCGATGGCGACGCCGGCTGAGAGGTGACGAACCCGGAGACGGAGGATTTCTGGGAGGCTCAATCGTCCCCCGCGGGCTAATTCGGCGCGGATGGCGTCCCTATTGATGACCTGCTTATCGCTGTGGCCAGCGACCCCAGCGGTGGTGAAGAGATTCAAGCGGTATTCTGCGGCAGCGGCGCCCCAAGACCTGCCTGACAGGAAG
>JAPLUH010000412.1 GCA_026397675.1 Verrucomicrobiota bacterium | reverse complement strand
ACAATTGGCTGAAGGACGGGGTAAAAATAGCTCGTGGCACCAACTCGACGTTGAGCCTCACCAATTTCAGTTTTTCCCAGATTGGAACTTACACGGTTCGGTTGAGCAATCCTCTGACGGGCTCCAGCCTGCTTGGTGATCGCCCCCGGGGCACCAGCCTGTCGACGGGCTTCACTCCGGTCCTCCCTATTACAGTCGCGCTTTCCCGCACCAATCTGGCTGGACCGGCAGGTTCCTCTGCATCAATGGACATTCAACTTACAGGGGCCCTGCACGGGCGAGTCCAGTTGCAGCGGTGGGACGATGGGTTGGGATGGACGGATGCGAGTGCCGCATTCCCGGTGGTAATTCCTGCGTTGCCCGCAGCGTGGGCTATCGATGGGACCTACGAACTGGACGTTTCCAGTGGCGGCGGGCGGGTTGCGTTCTCGGTGGGGACAGCAAGTCTGAGTCCAGCACTCAGTGGGAGTTACCGGATTCGGGCCGTTCAGTTGGCCTCCGCCGGTGGCACGGAGCTCACGGGTACCGAGCAGGTGTCCTTGTTCCAGGTCTCGGTGACATCGGTCGCTGAAATTTCCCTTCCGAGCACAGAGCCCACGCCTGTGGAGGGTGGTGGCACCTGGGTTTCGGGACTATCGGCTGGAGTGGACATGACGCTCGCTGCTGCTGCCTATTCCACGGTAGATCTCTCGGCGTACCTCTCCGTGTTGGGGTTCCCGGCTCCAGTCTTCCGCTGGGAGCGGCAAAGTGAGCCCGCTTCCGGTTCGGTGCCGGCAAAGTACCAAAGCATCTCGTCGGCCACTAATTCACCGCGGCTACTGTTGAGTGCCCTAGCCACCAACGCAGGGATCTATCGGGTCATCGCCACCAATTCCGTCAGTGGAGTGGGCGGTGTTTCCAAGACGATCCGACTTCGAGTGGATCGTGTGCTGCGCATGCCTGCTGAAACCCTGGCCGCGCCGGGTGGGGCTGTTGAGATTCCTATTTTCTTGTTGGGATTCGGGGACGAATCGGCGGTGTCCTTCACGTTGGAGGCTCAGACCCCCTATCTTTTGACGGATAACTCGACCGTGACTCTGACGTTGGATTCATTGATTTCGCCCATCGCCTCTATTAGCTATCGACAGGCGGGTTCGGTGGTGACAGCGCCGGCCAACGGAGGCGGAGGCAGTAATCGGTTTAAGCTTCAGGTACTGATTTCCCGGAATGATCCTACGGTGGGCTTTCCACGAGGCACCAATGCGATTGCGCGCCTTGTATTTCAAGCCCAGACGTTTTCATCCATCGATATCATCCGAAATTTGGGTACTTCGGGCGTGGTGGTGGTACCGCCGCTGGAGGTTCCCGTGCGGATCCTCAAGGATTCGCAGTTGGTTACGGCCGACAAGGATCTCTCGTTCCGGGTCGCCTTCACCAATGCCACTCTGGCTTCAATGGTTTCGGAGGGAGGGCAGGTGGCAGTGCTGGCCGATTCCATGGAGGGGGATGTCAAAGCCTCTCCAAGTCGTTAGCACGGCCGAAGCTGGCGGAACCCATTCGATCCATTGGGTTTGGTTGGAGTGACTTGGTGACCGGTCAGGAAGCGTGGGTGCCCGTGATGCTTGACGGGGTTGGTAATGAAAACGCCTTCGCCTTCAATGTTGAATTCGACGCCCAGGCTCTCGAGTTCACAGGTCTCAAGACGCCTCTGGGAACGGCTTATATCGAGAACCGATCGAGCGCCGCGCTAGGACGCATCGGGGCGGTGTTATGGAAACCCGCCGGTCAGTCGGCTCCGGTCGGTCTATCGACCCTCGTTGAAGTGGGATTCCGCGTCCGGGCTCCCGGCGGAACCACGGAATTGCGATTCGGGGCAAAGCCCGTCGATTCGCTCATTGCCACGGTCGATGCCCAGCCCGTTCAGCGAGTTCAGTACGCGCCGAGTCAGTTGACCATTGGACAGCGCCGTCGAGTGCTCGGCGGTCGGGTGGTGGGCCAGACGCTGTCCGGTTCGGAGTGGCGTATCGAACTGCAGGCCTTAGATTCCGGCGGTCAGGCGGTTTCCGCTCGTGATCGTCGGCTTCGCGTGCGGACCTCCGATCGATTGGAGTCTCCCTCGGCTCAGTGGCTGGACTCAGGACTGAAGACCGAGGTAACCCCCGCGGGGACTGTTCGGATCCCGGTATCTCTGGATCCGGCGCGCGCCACGGGGTTTTTCCGCCTGGTTGAAGAGTGAGGCTGGGGCTCCCCGAGTGAGTGTGGCCCCTCCACCCGCAGTGAGGTTTCGTGCAGGCTTTGGAATTGGGTGCGGAGTTGGCAGAGAGAGGCAGGGTCAACAGATTCACGAACGTGACTTGCTGGGGGGGCACCCCGCAGGGCAGATTTGTGGCATCATGACGAGAGCGTTGCCGCATTCTTGGGGCTGGAGCCGATTCCAACACCCGCTGGCCTGCTGGGTCCTCCTGGGTTTTCTGGGGAGCCTCGGAGTGCTGGGCGAAAGTCAGCAACAGCGGCTGAGTCGAGTCTATGAGCATGCGCGCAGTGAGTATTTGAAGTCACCCGGGCAACCGGCCTTGGCGTGGCCGTTGGCGCGGGCCTGTTTCGATCGGGCCGAGGGACTCACATCGCGACCGGTTCGCAGTGCCTTGGCCAAGGAGGGGGCCGAAGCCTGTCGCCTAGCTTTGAAGGAATCCCCGGCAGATGCGGCCTGCCACTACTATCTCGGTTTGAACTTGGGAATCCTCGCCCAGACACAACCGCTTCGAGCTCTGGGATTGGTCCGGGAGATGGAAACCCAGTGGCAGGCGTGTCAGCTTCTAGATCCTGGTTTCGACCACGCCGGTGCAGACCGTTCTCTGGGGATGCTGTATGAGGAGTGTCCGTCTGCACCGCTGGGAGTCGGGAGTCGCAGCAAGGCTCGATTCCATTTGGCCCGGGCCGTTCAGTTGGCTCCGGACCATCCGGAAAATCGCATTCTGTGGATTGAATTTCTGGTCCAACGTCATGACAACGCGACCGCGGTCGAAGAGTTCAAGAGCCTCAAAGGAATTTTGCCCGAAGCTCGGATTCGTCTGAGTGGCAGCGATTGGGAAGCGGCCTGGAAAACTTGGGAGGCCCGGATGACAGCCCTTCAGTCGCGCTTGGGGGGTCACTTGTGAGTTTCATTGCGAATTCTGTTAGCTGGAATTGGATCATGAAGAAGAACCTCGCCTGCCGAATCGCTCAGCAGGGTCTTGCGATCGTTGCAATAGTCCCATCGGCCCACTTAGTTAGGGCAGCTGTGTGGAATCGGTGGTTCTGGATGCGCCTTCTTCAGCAAGGGCTTCGTCCGTCGCTCGTTACAGCCCTGCAACCGGCCCGCTCCTCGCTCACGCCTCGTTTTGTGAAAGAATTTACCGCCCCATCATTGTTCTCCCAACTGACGCGTTCCGGCCTAGGCCGGTGGGCACGGTGGTTATGGCTGCTGGGCGTTTCGGTGCCGGCCTTGGCTCAAAACCCCCACCGGCCGTTCACTCGGTTGCCGTATCTTCAGGGAAGTAGTCCGACGCAAATTCACGTGCTGTGGCGCACCGAAGGCCCCATCCAACCGGTGGTCCGCTGGGGTACGCGTCCCGATCGGCTCGACCAGACAGTTCCTCTCGCCGCCATTGTCACCCGGGCTAGTCTTGGGACCAATGGACAACCGATGCTCCCTCAGTGGCAGAGCCTGCGGACTCCAGAGAATCTCTCCCTGCCCAAGCTCCATAGCGCTCCCATCGGAACCTTTCAGTACGAAGCCCACATCGAGGGGCTCTCTCCGGACACGGTTTACTACTACGGGGTTTTCAATGGATCGGAACGACTCACCGCAGAATCGCCCGAGCAGCGGTTTCAGACCCAACCCCAGCCGGGAACAGTGCGTCCCTATCGCTTCTGGGTCTTGGGCGACAGCGGGACCGGGAGGGAAGCCCAGCGAGCGGTCCATGAGGGTATGCAGGCGTGGGTGAAACAGGATGGGCGGCCATTGGATTTCTGGATCCATGTGGGCGACATGGCCTATGGAACCGGCCGTGATGTTGAATTCCAGAGCCGTTTCTTCGAGTCGTATCAAACGACCCTCCGCAATTCGGTTTGCTGGCCGGCCATGGGGAATCACGAGGGGCATACGTCCAAGGGAAGCACGGGTATCGGGCCGTATTACGACGCTTATTGGGTGCCGACTCGGGCGGAATCCGGCGGGTTGGCCTCCGGCACTGAAGCTTACTATTCTTTTGATCACGGCAACATTCACTTCATCTGCCTCGATTCTCACGATTTGGACCGCAAACCCAGCGGGGCGATGGCCAAGTGGCTGAAGGCGGATTTGGAAAAGGCCAAGGCTGAGTGGTTGATCGCTTTCTGGCATCATCCTCCGTACACGAAGGGGAGTCACGATAGCGACAAAGAGGCCGACCTGATTGAGGTGCGTCATCACCTCCTTCCCATCCTGGAATCGGGTGGCGTGGACCTTGTGCTCACCGGGCATTCCCATATTTATGAGCGATCGATGCTCATGGATGGCGCGTATTCCACTAATGCCACCGTGGCCGAGAATTTTATTTTGGACGATGGCGATGGGGATCCGCGAGGCGATGGTGCGTATCGGAAGGGGGCTGGATTGCGCCCTCATGAGGGTGCCGTTCAGGTGGTGGCCGGACATTCTGGCGCCAGCCTGGGGCGGGTAGGAACCTCACCGGTGATGCGTCGCACCCTGGTCGAGCACGGATCGCTTTTGGTGGATGTGGAAGGGGAGACGCTGGTGGGAAGAATGATTAATCGAGAGGGCGTCGAGCGCGATCGGTTTAGTCTGGTCAAGCGGGGCACTCCGTTGGTGCGTCGGTTGTCGTTGCCGTGGCAGCCACCCGAATACAAGGCCCCCGAAAAGGCCACCAAGTCGCCCTACCCGCCGCCGCTCGACCATGCGGTGCTCATCCCTGCGGGGGCCGAATGGAGGGCGTTGTCCGGAGCTCACCCACAGGGCTCCTTATGGACTCAACCTGGATTCGACGACTCCTCTTGGTTGCTGGCCAAGGCTCCGTTCAACTCGGGGCGGGGGCGCCTTCTGGGGGAGGGCCGGGCGTCCAAGGAGGGTCGACCCTCACTGTATGTGCGTCGTCAATTCACCGTGACCCAAGCCGACGCGGTGACGGAGTTGGGCCTCTGGGTGGATTATGCCGACGCCATCATCGTGCACCTCAATGGGCAGGAGGTGACGCGAGTGAACGTAGGGCGCAGTTCCGGGCGCAACGCACAAGGTATCAAACTGCGCGAGGATTCGGGTGCTGTGTACGTGCCGCTCGGTTCCATTGCGCGTTTCTTGGTGGATGGCGTCAACGTCCTGGCCATTGAATGCCACGCCCACAGTGAAGGGTCCATCGACTTTGGGTTGAATCCCGCGCTGTGGATGGAGGATTGATGGCGTTGATAGGCAGGCGAATTAGCTGGAGTCTCCTGTGTGCAATACTCTGCCTGGGAGTGGCCCGCGCGCATGACAGCCCTGAGCACCAAATCGAGGCTCTGTCGGAGCGGTTGATCCGAGACGGGGACAGTGCAGACGTCCTTTTGGAGCGGGCCATTGAATACCGGGTTCTGGGGAAACTGAAGGAGGCTGCCCGAGACCTCCAGCGGGCGGTTCGGCTTGCACCGGGCGATTCACTGGTGCTTCTCGAATTGGCCCAAATTGAACTCCAGCGGGGACGGGTGTCTAAGGCCCTGCTGTGGGTTCTGTGGGCGCTTCAGGTGCCGGGATTGGCCACTGGAGAGCGGGCGGCAATTCTGATGATCCGCAGTCACTGTCGAGCGGCGCAGGGCTCCAAGCTGGAAGCCTTGGACGATTGTTCCGAGGCCCTGAGGTGGAATCCGCAGCTCATTTCGGCGTACCTAGAGCGCAGTGCTTGGCAGCAGCGTCTCCACCGGCCTCATGAACGAATCCTCGGCCTCGAAGAAGGAATCCGGCGAACCGGGGCGGGCCTTCTGGTGGCAGAGCGGATTGAGGCGTTGCTCGATGATGCTCAGTGGCAGCAAGCACTGGATGCGATCGAGCCAGAATTGACGTCCTCGCGCCTTCAAGGGACGTGGAAGATTCGTCGAGCCCGGGCGCTCAAGGGGTTGAGTCGGCAGACTGAAGCGGAGCGCGATCTCCAGAGTGCCCTCGAAGAGATCGAGCTGCGGATGCCGCGCGTGGTGACGGATTCCTCGCTGTTGATGGATCGGGCCCTCGTTCGGGAGTTGTTGGGCCAGACGGAGGCGGCCATCCACGATTACAAATTGGCCGCAGGTTGCGGAGGAGGGGAGGAAGCGATCGAAGCGGGACGGCGTTTGCGGAGAACTCGTTCAGGGCGACCTCTGTGGCCATGGCATCCTCGAAGGGCCACCCAGCACTAAGTAAACTTTGGCGGCAATCCTTGGCTCCGGTGTTTCTTATTAGTCGCCAGATCCTCTGAGCGCTGACGGGGTGGCGAGCTGGGTCTATTTAAGACTTTGCGGGTCCGGCAGTGAGGTCGCTGGGGGCCTCGGTTTTCAGGTTTTTCGTTCGGGTGGTTGACGCCTGCGAGGTTCGTGCGGACTTTGTTTCAATACCGACGGGCCGCGTGCCGTCGGCTTTG
>JAPLUH010000021.1 GCA_026397675.1 Verrucomicrobiota bacterium | reverse complement strand
GCCTTGACCCTCCGTCACCGACACCTCGGCCCAGATCTCGTTGGAATCGACCGTGCCTTGAGTGAGCGGGTGCCCCTGTTTGAGCGTTCGGACCACCGTCTCGATGAGGTAGGTCTTGCCGGGCTTGAGACGCGGCAAGGTGGGCCGCAGCGGTGCCACGAGCGGCGAGTCGATGGTACCGCCCTCCTTGACGCCGAAGAGGTCGACGCGAATGCAGTCCTTCAGGAAATCCTGCTGGCGACGGATGGCCTCCTTTTGCTCTGGCCCGGCGGGCAGCACTTTGGCCGGAATTCCGGTATTGGCTCCCGGGAACGCATGGCTATGGACGGCCAGGAAGTCATTGGTGCCGTATTTCTTGGCCCCGAAATCAGTCGAGGCCTGGAGCGGCATGTGGCATTCGGCGCAATTGGCTTTGGCCTTGTCGGGATAATAGAACGACCGGGCATTCACCCCCGACACGCCTGAGAGCAGGTACGAATCGTAGTGATTCTGGCCGCGCAGGAACTCCTTGTAGTGGTTCACCGCGTAGGGGATGCCCACCTTGTGGCAGGTGGAGCAGAACTCGGCCGTCTTGTGGAAGGGCTTGAGGAAGGTCTCCTTGTGGAACTGCGGCTTGCCCTTCACTAGCTGCTTATTAACGAAGTAGGCCAGCGAGTTGGTGGGCGCGAAGGCGAAGGGGTAGTGGACCGGCTCTTCGATGGTGTAGTTGCCGTTGCCGATGGGGCCCTTTTCGGCGCCTTCCAGGTGCGTGATGGAGTGACAAGTCACGCAGGTGATGCCCGCCTGCGAGGTCGGGTGGTTCACCATGTCAAAATTCGGATCGTCGAAGGCACCTGAGAAAAACGGCACCGGGTCATGGCAGCCGGCGCACCAGCGGGAAGCCTGCACCGACCCGTCGCGTTTTAGGGCCGCCTCACGGGTCTGGCGGATGCTGAACAGGTAGAAGGGGTTGTTGAACGAGCTGAACTTGTGCGCCGAGTGGATGTACGAGTTGAAGACGTCCTTGTGGCACTCCAGGCAGTACTCGTTGTTCATCAGCGCCTTGGCCGGGATGAACTTGCCATTGGCCGTCCGGGCGCTGCTGGGCATGAAGTACTTCTCGCCCGAGGCCGGCGCCTTGGCCGACCAAATGCGCGGGTCGTGCCGGTGGAAGGCCACGAGGATCACCACCGCCGCCGCGACGGCGGCTCCCCAGCTGATTCCCAATTTCCAGCGAATGCGTGGCCCGGCCAACCGGTGCAACAAGTAGAGCCAGATGCACAGAAGCGGCGTGATGATGTGAGCCCAATACGCGATGGACCGACTGCGCTCACTCTTGACCTGAATCCACTCGAGGCCATCGAAGCGCACCAGCACCACGCCCGAGATCAGCACCACCAGACTGATGGCGAAGAGCGCATAGCCCACATAAACGGCCTTGCGATTGGGCCGATTCCAAGTGTTGGCGATGTGGACCCAGTTGAAGATCAGGAAGGGCACCACGAAGAGCAGCCCCAGAATGAGGTGGGCCAGGAACTGAATTTGGTAGGCGTAGTTCTGGTAGCTCACCCCGCTGGCCCGGTCTTTCCAGGTCATGAAGGTAATGGTGAGCAAGTATACCGAATTGGCGCCCAAGAGCGCCAAGAGCACCCAAATGATGTTCAGCACCCAGCGCAGCCGCGGGCCGATGGCGCGGACGTAGCGCTTCGGTGCGGCCGGTGGATTGGATTTCGGGTCGGTTTCTCCCATGAGCGTTAAGGGATAGGGAACTATCAGTGGGGATTTTCCACAACTGGGTGGTGAATTGGACCTGGCCGGGGGTGAATTGCTTCGGGCTGACCGGGTTCGCAACGATCCAGGCCCGGGGGCCCGGGTTTTTCTGGCGAGACCGAGGTTGATGCTTGGCAGTTTTTCCCGTCAGCCTTAGTCATGGCTGACGCTCCGGTGCCCACTCCCGCCGCCCTGTCGAAGGGGCAGATCTTTTTGCGACGCCTGGGCAGCACGCTCTTCCTGTGGTCCATCGTCTTGGCGGCCATTTTTTCGACCGATCACTTTGTCCGCAGCTATGTGTTCCTGGGATTGATGATTGTCTTGGCGGGGACGGGCTTAGTGGAGTTCTACGGCATGGTCGAGCGGCGCGGGTTCGTGTGCTTCCGGTTTTGGGGTTTGGCCAACGGGCTCCTCCTCATGGCCTCCACCTTCGTGTACCTGACGGTGTACCAGCCCGGGTCGCGATTCTCGGGCCAGCCCTCGCGCGCGGCCGATTTCGAGTCGGCGGTGCTGGTGCTCTTCGTGCTGGGGCTGTGCCTGCGGGAGTTCGTCTCGAAGAAAAACCAGGGCAACGCCATGACGGCCATTTCCATGACGTTGTTGGGCCTCATGTACGTGCCGTGGCTCCTGAACTTCATCCAGAAGATCAATTTCTTCCCCGGCGTGGATGGGCGCTTCTACGTGCTCTACTTCATCGTGGTGACCAAGTTCAGCGACGTGGGGGCCTATTGTACGGGCTCGCTCATTGGCCGGCACAAGATGATCCCACGCATCAGCCCCGGGAAAACCTGGGAGGGATTCGCCGGCGCGGTGGTCATTTCGACGGCGTGCTCGCTGGGCCTGGCCGCGTTGTTGGGTGATCGATTGGCGGGGATGACGCCGTTCCACGCCGTGGTATTGGGCGTGATTCTGAGCGTCTCGGCCGTGGTCGGTGACCTCATCGAGTCGCTCTTTAAGCGCGAGGCCGGCGTGAAGGATTCGGGCCAGTTCTTCCCAGGCATTGGCGGCATCCTCGACCTCCTCGACAGCCTCCTCTTCAACGCCCCCCTCATGTACCTCTACCTGAGGCACGTGCTGCGGCATTGAGGGGGACAGGTATTTGTTTTTTGAGGCTCCGTGATCAATAACTAGTGAGTTGGTGGTTTACGACCCGGATAGATTCTTCGCCGCGTCGGCAATGAACCCACGTTCAAAGCCAACGCGATTTTGATCACCGTAGCCGGTGACTTTCACTTTCAGTGTTGAATCCTCTTTCCATTCAGTCGCCTCGAAATAGACGTGATGGTTCTTCTCTTCGGACCTCAACCCGTTGCGGATGGAGTCTGCCACGTTAAACAGTTTTACCTCAGCTATCGCAGCGCGTGGTCCCCGAGCACATGCTCGTAGAAACTGCGGGCCGCCGTGACACCGTGGGTCCGCAGTTGGAATTGAGAGAAGCAGTTTATAATCCACCCGATAGCGATGCGAACGACGGAGGGATCGATGACCAGCACGCGTCCCGCATCTCTGCGAGCGAGGGCGGGGCTCCGCGGCTGAGGAGATCATCGAGCAGCGCTCCGAAGGAACGCACCTCGGTCCGCTCCACGCCGGCACGGAGGTCGGTATCGAGCCCCTCAAGCACATTCGCCGCGCCGAAGTCACCGACCAGCGC
>JAPLUH010000517.1 GCA_026397675.1 Verrucomicrobiota bacterium | reverse complement strand
GGCTTACCCTGAATCTCAATGGCCTTGGTGGTCACCACTGCTCCGGAGAATGGGGTGGCATCCAAGGCGTTGACCAGGCCGTCACCATCGGAATCGAGCGAAACAGAGTACCGAACCGCCCATGAGGCTTCGACCACGTAGCCATTGCCTACGGCCAACGAGATCGGTCCGCCATTGGCTCCACTAATACGCACCAGACGCAAACGACCACCGAGTGCGCCATCGAGAACCGGCCCGGAGAGCTCAATGCCATTGACCGAGACGATGCTGTAGTAAAGGCGTGTGTTGCTTCCGATGCTCAGAGCCGAGGCGAGCCCTTCGGCATCGAACGACTTGTTAGTGATGTTAATGTACTGGTTGAAGTCGCCATTCAACTCCAAGCGCTTGGTGTAAAGGGCTCGATCGCCCGATCCGGAAGCCCGAATGTCAGCCCGGCCGTATTCGCCTATGGTCAACACCAGGGCGGCGATCGCCGAATTGTTCACGAAGCCCGCTGCCTCAGTCCCACGATCCAGACCCGGCCAGTCCACAAAGGCGGTCTGGAAGCGCCCGGCACTGACAGAAACGCTCACGCCGCTGAGGTCGTTGGACGTCGCATTACTCGTCAACGTCAACCCGGCGGCGGCCAGAGCAAGTACCTTTCCAGCAGGGGCCACGAACTTGTCGCTGACGTTCAAGGTAATCAAATTCGGGGTACTGATGGCACCACCAGCACTCGCATCCAAATTCTTGGCAGTGATATTTAAACCGCCGCCGGCCACAATGCTATTGGTTCCGGCCAACACGAGCGAATTCACCGCCAGGTCGATGACGTTGCCGCCCTCGATGCGCCCAGCATGGTGGAGAATGGAGGCACCCAGTCCCATGTAACCCGAAGAGATGAGGGCCCCGGTGTTGGTGATGTAACTCAGGGCCGTGGTCTGTCCCACCCCAAGCGCCACGCGCTCACCCATGATGTCAGAGCTATTGGAGAGAGTCTTCAACATCGGGAAGGTGCGGGAAGAGACCCCGATCGGTCCGACCAATTCAAAGCTGCCCTGATTAATCCAGTTCTCGGTAACAGGAGCCACCTGCTCATTGCCTGAGGTAGAGGACGCTCCCGAGAATCCATCCGGATAGGTCGTCGGAATCGCATCCACATCGGGCACTTGATAAAATACCGAATCTACCGTGGTCAAATTCGTCGCACGAAGCTTCAAACCGACCAATTCACCCGTGGTCTTCAAGGGATCGATGTCTGCATCAATAATCATCACACGGAAGTGGGTATCACCCACTAGGGTCGCGATAGTACCGGTTCCGGTTCCAGCGGCCGGATCAACGGGCGCTGCGGCTGCGGCTGGATCAGGAAATTCGGCGGTGTTAGTCCAAGAGGTCACGAAGACCTTGATGGTACCGGTCAGATTCGGTTGCCCAACAGGGCTAAACCCGCGGTAGACAAGCGTACCGTTGGTGGATCCCAAATCGTAATTGGCATAGGGAGCCGCGATGCTGGTGTTGGCCGAGGACGTTACATGCTTCGCCTGGAGGTTGACGATGCCATGAGCTCGGATGCGAGCGTCTTCGAGTTTGAGCGTATCGGCCTTGACACGAACCCGTCCGGCCAGATTCGTGGCGTAAGCAAACGGAGCCTGGGAATTAAAGAACGAGTACCGACCTCCATTGGCACCAAAAGCCTTAGCAAATGAACTATTGGCCGGATTGGGAATCTGGGACGGCAATGAAGTAATGCCGAATGCATAAGCCATGTAATTAGTGTTCAACACCGTATTGGTGTAGGCCACGCCATTGGTCAAGAGCCCAAAATATGCAGTAGTGAACAAATCCTTAGTGAAAAGGCTGTTGGCTCCGGAACGAGATTCATTCAGATACTTAGACAACAAATTGGATCGGGAGAGCGGATTGAGAGGATCCAGTTCGTTTCCAATATGGGACCGGTCAGCCCGATTGAGAGGGATCGGAACTCCTACGTTTCGGGAGACCCGTATATTGTATGGAACGGCTGTCGAAGGGGACCGCTGATCCCATCCATAAATATTGGTCGGCGCGGTCGTGAAACTTTCGACAATGTTGAGACTCTCAAATTCCACCGATCCTTCGGTGTTGTTGGTGTTCAAATAACCCAACGTCACCGATAAGCTGCGGGTGCCATCCACTCGAGCTGAAGCCAGAATGTTTGGATTTCGGTTGATGATAAAAACTGCGTTAATCCGATTGTTTGTCGGAGTCAGTTGGTTGGTCTGGACGTAGGTCAATGCGGGGACTGGGGGGGAACCCACCGTCGTGATACTGTCACCCCTCCAATTCGCCGGATTGGCGGTGGGGTCCCCGGGTACCCGGTCGATGGAGGCCAGGTAGCTGATGTCTATGTCCGCCAGGATATTGGTAACCACGAGGACATTTGTCGCGATCGAGTAGGTGGTCTTGACTGCCTTTGGCTTGGCAAAGGAACCGAAGTCGATGTCTGTATTCCAATATCCCCAGTAAAGGTTTTGAATACCACCGGGCGTGTAGGCGACATTGATACTGTTGTCGAGGAACCCGAACCGACCGTTCTCAGGCTGATCTCGATTCAACGTCGTCAACGAGGAGCGGGTGAGATCCACCTGCTGACCGGCGGCAGAAAGGTCACCCCAAAATGAAACAGAGATGCGACCTCGATTGATGATGTTAGTCGCGTTGAGATACAAATAACCTCCATCACCGAAGGTATAATTATGTCCCTCGGGATAACCAAAGAGGCGTGACGCGGTACCAAGGCCCTCGATCACCGCTCGATCCCCATTCAGGATGGTGGCGCTGGGTTGGCGAATACCATTGGAATCCACCGTTTGAAACTCCATGCCGTACGTCGCTTGGATGGACCCGAAGTTCGTGTAGGTTAACGTGTTTCGCGTGGCAAAGATATCGAAGGTGTCGGCTGCGAACGAGCCGGCATTAACAAAGGAAACAGCGTCGATCGGTCGGTCGACCGAATAGTTTCCGCCGTTGTAAAAGTCGCCCGCCGACACCACCCAACCGAAGGCAAATGCGACACAAAGGTTTCTCACCATGTTGGAGAGGTGTTTGGAGAGGTTGAAGGTATTCATCGGACGGTTCAGTTGCCCTTCAGGTAGAGAGCCGCGGCTTCAAGGTCTGACAGTTTGCTGCCGATCGGATACAACACCGGCGCATTGGTGCTTCCGTCAAAAGAGCCCCAGATGTTTCCTGGTTGCCCATCTTGCTCATCGGTATTGCCGCGATTCAGAGAATAAACGCCTACCTTGCTGAAGGTGTATCCGGACTGAGGTTCAACGTTTCCAGGGCCCTCAGCGGCACCATCCAAAGTAGCTCCTGTATTGACGAATCCGGGTTGGACAAGAGCTCCAATGACCGGAACATAGAGTATGACCCCCAGATCACGAGCACTGATGAGGATGTCCGGCCGGGCCAAAATGCGGCTGACCACCTGACGGATAACCACGCCGTTGGAACTAACCACCTCGGGATAGGTGACCGCCGCTTGACGGGCATTTTGACGCAGAACGGGATCCGTGTTGACCTTGACGAAACGGACTCGGTCTACACCGGCTCGGACCGCGAGATTCACCAATTGCAGCGTGTTGCTGGTCGTGGTTGTGGTTCCCACGGCAGTGGTGCCTACTTGCCCGGTAGATCCGGCAATGGTCCATGGCGACTCCAAGGAGGCTGAGGCTGCGGTACCACCGGAGGAGGGGCTGCCTCGGAACGAGCCGGCCGGAGCGCCCTCGTAGTTGCGATTAGCGGGGTGATAAAGATAACGGAGACCGCCCGCATCATCCCGGGTCAAACCGGTGAAGTAGCGACCGGAGGGGCTGAGAGCCCGGACAACGCGGTCGTCACTAGTCTCTGAGAAATTAACACTAATGGTCGAGGCCAAGCTAACCATTGGGTTGGCTGAATCGACCGGAACCTCCCGGGCATCATAGAAATTCACTGTCCCGTCAGAATTGTAGATTTCGCGGATGACGTAGGAATAAAGGGATCCGTTGATGTAGCGCGATGGACGGCCAGAAATAGGATCGTAGTTGAAATTGACCACCGAGTAGCTGGGAGTGGTATTAACCAGATAACGAGCGCGCAGTGACCAGCACCAGCGCTCCGGTGACGTGAGGCCGAGAGTGGCGAGGATTTGAGACAACAACTGTGTCTTCAGATCCACCAAGCCCAACGCCCTAGCGCTGGGGTTGATGCCATCGGCCTTGAGCGGAAACTCCTCCAGCGTCGAACTGAACGCTGAGACATTGGTGAGATTGTTGAACAGCGCAAATGCGGAGTCTACCGCTAGTGCGCCTTCCACGCCGAAGAACTCGAGAAATGACCCATCAATTCCATAGGTCACCACCGGTGTGCTCAACCGGTATTCATCGCCTCGAAGGCGTGGCCCCCCGTATTCGTTGCCTCCGTTCGGGACATTGTATCCCAATTCGGGTGACTGCCATCCAGAAAAAGGCCCCAAGAGTGAGAAGGCGCGCCCCGGCAAACTTCCGAGCAGCAGCAGGGCGACGATTGAGGCGATGAAATGGGTCGTGCGCATGGTCAGCGATCGGATTGGACGCGGAAGTAGGATTGGGCAGCAGCGCCAGCATCAATGGACGCTGATTGGGTGGTCGACGTCGCAGTCTGGGTGGACTGAACCTCGGTCCAGCGAACTAGATCGGTGGAGGACTCCAAACGGTACTGAGCACCGACTGTTGTCTCCCAAGAAAGTTTGAGCTTTTGTCGTTGGGCTATCGATACCTTTTTGAGGTCGCGGGCTGCGAGGTCGACACCCGTGTTGATTCCAACGAAATCGCTCCAGATGGCTCGATATCCCGAGGGCGTCGATACCACATTGGGGGCAAACTGATCATTCTTGCGGGTTTGGTTGAGGATCATCTCATCACCCGCAATCATTCCATTAGCAGTAATGGACTTGGCGGCAACACCCAGACCGGATCCGTCTGCACCGCGCGTGGACCAGACGGCCAAAGCGCCTTCTGAACCGGAGGAGATACGGACGCCCGTTTGATCATATGCGCGGAAATCATTCAGTGTGACCGGGGTTCCCTGAACGATGCCTGTGCCAGAGACAACAGCCAAGCGGATGTCCCAGGATGACTTCGCGTCGGTGTCGAATTCGGACCAGCCGATCACCAGCTTGCCGTTGGGCAAAGTGGCCATAGAAGGACGATCACAGGGAGACGCCGCGCCATTGATCCAAATTGGCGAAGCTGCATTTCCATCCGCCTGAATGATTTGAACGAAAATATCGGAGTTGGCCTCACGACGGGTGGCTTGGCCACCAAGATTGAGCACATCGGCAGAAGCCTGTTCAGCAACCCACGCAACGGCGAGGTCGCCATTGGGTAGAGCCGAGAGTGTTGGTGATCGATCTACGGCGGCCGAAGTTCCGAGGACTCGGCGTTCACTGGCGGGCGATCCGGAACTCTTAAAGCGTTGTAAGTGGATCTTAGACGATACCCCGTCGACACCGCTCGATTGCCAGGCCATGGCAAAGCCACCGCCCGGGATTTCCGTCATCGCCGGCGATTCATGGCTGCCATTCGAATCGGCAACCGCTACCACCCATTCGTCACCTTGAGGCACACCGGTGCGGGACAAGCGACGCGCATGGATGGATTGCTTACCGGGCTTGCCGGATTGCCACGCCACAACCGCCGAACCATCGGCTAAGGCCAAAACAACCGGGTTCTCCTGGTTGAACAGAGCCTGTTGATTGACCCGAAGGATCTGAGGACTGGCCGACCCGGTCTGCAAGTTGTAGACACGCGATCCGATGCCGAGGCCATCACCGTCTATGGCGTTGTCTTGCCAGGCCACAAACGCAACCGACCCGTTGGCGGCCACCGAGGCATTGACTTGATCGCCCACCAGACCCAAGGGCGAGGTGCCGTTGGGAAGGATTCGCACCTCGGATCCGAGCAATTCGACGGTAGCCGGAGCCACTTCCTGAATTGTCAGTCGTGGTGCTCTAGAAAGGACCCCTTGGCCCAGACTCGATCCGGACAGACCGATGAGTGCTGCGAGCCCCATCAGCGTCCAGGATGATCGGCAGTTTCGAATTTGGTTCATGGATGGTTTACCAGAAGACTTAAGGGACTTCTGGGCAGTTCAATCATTTCACCGGCTGTATCTCGGCAGCTGGTTTAAAACGCTGTTCGGTTGACTGCCGATTTGGGCGGTGTCGTGTTGGGATCATACGGT
>JAPLUH010000381.1 GCA_026397675.1 Verrucomicrobiota bacterium | reverse complement strand
GCTGTGTGAACTGGCATGTGTGACGAGAGCAGGCATGACACAACCCCCCCAAACGTCACATGCTTGCAAGCAAGGGTGAGACGTTTGAAAGATGAGATGGCACACATGCGACACAACAACAAGTGGCGAAGAAGCGAGACGATGGCAAAGTGTAAAAACTGACAAAACAAAACCAACGGGCTCACTCGGCCCTTCAACAAGCTCCAGGATGGTGCTGGTGCAGTCCACTCATCCCTGCTAGTCGAGGACGTTGGTGGACCCGGGAGTCTGAGCCATGGCCCAGTGTCCGGAGGACAGCGCAAGGGCCGCAAACGATCCGATACGGATCGGCAACCATAGGGTGAATTTCATTAACGATTGATTTGCTCGATTTATGGTCCATATCCGAGGGTTCAAGAACCAGCGAAAGATTCGCTGTTAGGCAATAATTTTCACCAATCGTCCTGAATGATTGGCTAACAATCGGCAACGCCGTTCATCTTTAGCCGTCCGGCGGTCCAACTCAGTGAGATGATGGCGATTCTTTTGAAGCCAGCCGGCGACGGCGCCACGGCGGAATTCTAATCACCGAAGCTGACCTGAACTATCCCACCTTCTCCTGTTCAAATCCCTTCGAAATTCGATAGCTACCCCCGCCGGATCCTGGAGATCGCGGGGGAGCCAAAACATCTTTCAATCCGTGGACTTCGGAATTGAGGGTTTGCCGCAAAAGACGGATCTTAGAAGGCCTTCAAAATCATGAGTGCCGAATCCCAACTCGCTGCCCTTTCCCTCGTTCTCCCTCCCGCCCCGAAACCCGTGGCCGTTTACAAGCCGCTGGTGGTCTTCGGCAATGCCGCCTACGTGTCGGGTCACGGTCCAGTGCGCACCGACGGCACGTTGATCACGGGCGTCGTGGGCAAAGATCTCGACTTGGACGCCGGGAAAGCCGCCGCCCGACAAGTGGGCCTGGCCATTCTGGCGACCTTGCGTTCGCAACTCGGATCCCTCGACAAAGTGAAGCGGGTGGTGAAGACCCTCGGCATGGTGAATTCGGCTGCTGATTTCTACGATCACCCGAAAGTCATCAACGGCTGCAGCGAGCTCTTCGCGGAAATCTGGGGACCTGAAAATGGTATCGGCGCCCGCAGCGCCGTCGGCATGGGACCGCTGCCCGGAAATATTTCCGTCGAGATCGAGGTCATCTTCGAACTTCACTGATCCCCCCGCGATCCGATGTCCCCAAACCCCTGGTACGATCGGGAGAATGCGGCGGAGATACCGTCGCCGACGCTGGTCCTGCACCGCGACCGGATCGAAGCCAATTTGAGACGCATGGTGGCCATCGCTGGAGATCCGCTCCGGTTGTGGCCCCATGTAAAAACCCACAAGCTGCCCGAGCTGATCGCCTGGCAGGTGGGGTTGGGGATCGTTCAATTCAAATGTGCCACCATTGCTGAGGCCGAGATGGTGGCCGGGGTTAGCGGTGTCCGGAGCATCCTGCTCGCGGTCCAACCCGTGGGTCCGCAAATCGAGCGTTGGATCCGTCTGGCCGAGCGATTTCCGGGCATCCAGTGGTCAGCCATCGTCGATGACCCCGAGGTGGTGGAATCGCTTCGGGCTGCCGCCGCCGCGTGTGCAATCGCACCCCCCCTCAGAATTTGGATCGACCTCGACATCGGCCAACACCGCACCGGCATCGCACCCGATCGAGTCTCCGGCAGCCAGTTGCTCCGATCTCTGCTGGGCGCGGAGCCCACGTTGCGCTTGGACGGCCTGCATGCCTACGACGGCCATTTGGGCATCACCGATCTGGCTGAGCGCACCCGCACTTGCGATGAGGCTTTCGCGCCCGTGGCCGCCTTGAGAAGTCGCATCGAAGCTGAATTGGGCAGACCGCTGGGAGTCATCGCCGGTGGCTCCCCGACTTTCGCCATCCATGCGGCGCGCACCAATGTATCGCTGAGCCCGGGAACCACCGTTCTCTGGGACGCCGGCTACGCCCACAAACTGCCCGACCTCCCCTTCGAGCCCGCCGCCGTGCTGCTGTCGCGCGTCATCAGCCGTCCCGCCCCCCGGCAAGTGTGCTTGGACCTCGGACACAAGGCCGTGGCCGCGGAAATGCCCCACCCCCGAACCGTCTTCCTGAACCTCCCGGACGCCACCGCTCTCAGTCACAGCGAAGAGCACCTGGTGGTGGAATCGCCGGCGGCCGACGCCAGGCGTTTGGGCGACGTGATCTACTCCCTGCCCTGGCATGTGTGCCCAACCGTGGCCTTGCACCAGGAGGTCTGGCTGGCTGAGAACGGCCGGGCCACGAGGGCTTGGACGGTCCAAGCTCGCAGCCGCCGGATTTCCATTTGAGCACCACCCCAGAATTGAAGCCCATGCTCGTCGTTCATGTCTTGGTCCAGGTGAAACCCGAATCGGTGGCCGACTTC
>JAPLUH010000187.1 GCA_026397675.1 Verrucomicrobiota bacterium | reverse complement strand
GACGGCGACTCTGCCGCTGGGGCGTCTCCAAGCACAGGCTGCATGGGAGGCCTGGAGGCGGCCCGTGCTGGCCGCTCTCATCGTCATAGCAGCGACGGCGATGATAGTGATCTGGAGCTTATTGGCCCTCGCCCTGGCACTGCCGCTGCGAATCGTCGCCTTCCTGTTGCAGAAAAAGATCACCCTCGGTGGGTGCTGGCGCCTAAGCGCTGCGGCCAGCATGAGCGGGTCGCTGGTGCTCAATCTGGGACTCGGCGGTTATGTGGTGCGGTGGTTGTCCTGGCCTGCTCTGGCTGCCGTGGTCGTGGTACACTTGCTGGTCAACGGGCTTTTCCTGGGCTGGGGACTCGTCAGTCGTCCCAAGAAAAGTCGCGCCACATCGGTACCCAATCCCTTCCACCCGGGGGATGCGAAGGTCAGCCTCGGATCAGCGGGCCGGCGGATTGATTCGCGCTCCCTTGGCCTTGAGTTCTTCGAGCTGGGCCTTGGACTGCTTAGACAGCGGGTTGCCATCGAGGTAAACCCGCACGAACGGGGCAAAGTTCCGAGTCTTCTCGAGGTCGGGGGTCATCCATCGGCTCAGGGGGGCCAGGTCGCGGATGCGATTGTGGGACAACTGCAAGAAGGACGGAGCACGGATACCGGACAACGGCGCCAGATCGCTGATACCGTTGTGGGAGGCCGAGAGCAGTGTCAGATTACGAAAGGCTCCGAAACCCTCGATGGAGCGGATCTTGTTGTGATCGATATACAAAGTCGCCACCCGGGGCAAATTGGTCAGCAGTGCCACCGAGCCGAGCCGGTTGGCCGACAAGTAAATCGAGGCCAGGTTGGTCAGACCGGACAAGGGCTTCACGTCCTTCACATGATTGTGAGAGAGCTCGATGTATTGCAGGGCCGGCACTGAGGCCAGAGGGGCAATCACCGAGACCTGATTGGAAGCCAAGTTGAGATACTGAAGCTGCTTCAGTCCGGCCAGGGGCACGAGATCCATGATCTGGTTGCCCGGGATCTCCAGCGAAGCCAAAGCCACGCAATGCTCCAGACCCGCCAAGCTAGTGATGCCCGAGAAGGGTGCGGACACGGTGGACACCGTGGCCACATCGGCCGCCGTCAACGGATCCTGAGATTCGCGCTTGGCGAAGACCTGCCGACGCACCGCGGCTTCGAGCTTCTTGTCCTTAAAGACGGAGACCGGTGCGTTGGTGGCCGCGGGCTTCTCTGCAGGCTTGGGGGCAGATTCTGCAGCGCTCATCGGCACCGAAGCCAACAGCAACACCGATGCACACAGGGAGGAGAGGATAGCTCGCTTGCTCATGGAAATTGTTCCCTATAATGACCAGCCGTGGAATCAACGGAAGCGATTTTCAGATCGAAGTCTCTCCCAGATTTGCCTTCGCTCCGGCTTGGGGCTGCTAACCAATCACTGACGCACCCCGGGGAATAAGCCCACTGAATCGTTCAGCGCTTCGAGGACACGTTGGTCTTGAAGGCACCACGAAAGAGCCAATGGCGCTTGAGCCCACCGACAAAATCGGAGGAGTTGGTGAGGACCCCCTCGACAGCCGGCAGGGTGTTCGAGCGAACCGCTCCCAGGGTCCGCTCAGCCTCGACCAACGTGCCCGGTAAGGTGGCATTGAGATTGGAGACCAACGGCCCCACCCCTTGGATCTGCTGGTTCACCTGCGTAACCAGTGGCGGAACCGTGCGGCTCAATTCGGTGAGCAGCGGAGGCAGCGTGCTGTTCAAATGAGTCAGGAGCGGAGGGACTGTAGCGTCGAGGTTTGAGACCAAGGTACCAATGCCCCCGATCTGAGCATTCATATTGGTCAGAGTCACCGTCAGAGCCGAACTGAGATTGCTGGGGATCATGATCTCCCCAAGTCCGCCGGGTCGGTCGAAGCGAGCCGACAAGTTGGTCGGGAACAACAAGTCGCCCAGGCCTCCCGGTTTGGTGAAGGCTTCTCGGATCCGCGGTACCAGCAGAGTGAGTTCACCGATGAGATCCCCGGTGACTTCCGTCCGAAGAAAGTATCCCTTGGCGTCCTCGGCCACAGGGTCATAGCGGATGAAGTTCGTCGCATCCGGTCGACCGAGATTATACGCGTACTTGTCCCACAGGACACCCAAGGTTCCCCCGCCGGGGGCATTGGTGGACGGGGCCGTGGTGGCTATGCCAAGGCCCTGGCTGCGGGTCACCTCCAGGAAGTTTCCTCCGGCGATGTCGATGGGCATGCCACTCACCTTGAGCTTGGAATCAGTGAAGATGTACCCGTGGTAGGGTTCCCGCACCAGGAACCGAACAAACACGTTAAAACCCTCGCTTCGGTGCCAGGAATCATCCGGTGCCGTGTCAATCTGGACCACCTCGCCAATAGTGAAACCCAGCATCTTCACCGGAGTGCCCACTTTCACCGAACTGCCATCCCGAAGGTAAGTGTAGTAGGGCACCTGACGAACCCACCACCCGCGTTTGTCACCGGTGGTTTTGATGAAGAATCCCAAGCCGATGAGTCCGACGATCACCGCACCCACCAGAAAGAGCACCACCACCCATTCCACCCTTCGAAGGCGGGTCCGAAGTTGAGGGGTGAGATCCTGCAAGGCCATGGTCAGGGACGGGGTTCAGTGAGGTCGCGGAAACCCTCTTCACCAGTAGCGGCAAGAACGGCTTCGATGTCGGTAAGGATGCGCCAATGGCCGCTGGCGACCAGCGCGAAGCGCGGGTCCAGACCCACGTACGGGCGCACCGCATCTGCCGTTGCGACGATGGTCAAGGGTTCGCCACCGAGCACGGGATGCCCGGCCAGAGCCTCCGCCAGGAACCCGCGCCACCAACGCAAATGGACGGCGTCCAGACCGGCCAGCGGGTTGTCGAGCAGGAGAAGATCCGGTTCCAGCACCAGGCTCCGGGCCAGCGCAACCCGGCGCGACCAAGACCGGCTTAAGGAGGTTGGTTTCCGAGAGAGGATCGATTCCAACTGGAGGTGACGGATCAACGGCTCCAATTCGCCGAGGGCCTCGGCGTGGGAGCGATTCTGGTGATAGCACCACGGAAGGAGAATGTTCTCCGCCACGCTCAGGGCTGAGAACAGTCGCCCTCCCCCATCAAAGACCAAACCCAAGCGCCGACGGGTCTCCTGCAATCCCGGAGCGTCGTCTCCGGAGGCATCGACGCGGCGGCCGAACACGCGCACCTCGCCCGCCGCGGCCGGGATCAATCCGGCCAAGGTCTCCAAAAGCGCGGTCTTGCCGGCACCTTGCGCGCCGGCCACCACCCAAAGCTCCCCGGTGTCTACCGACCAGTCCACCGCCTGAAGCGAGATCCTATCCAATGAGGTCGAACTAGCGATCCCCAGAGATCGGGTCTCCAGCGCAACGGTGGTAGATGGAGGTGTCCTCACAGGAGCAAGTACACAGTGATAAACAGGGCATCGATCATCAGGCATCCCACCACACAGACAGCCACCGTCCGCGTCGTCGCCGGGCCCACTTCCTCCAAGGTCATCGCGCGGGCGAGTCCCTGATAGCAAATCACCCAGCCGGTGAGAGCCCCGAACAGTAACGTCTTGAGAACCCAAAGTGGGAAATCCAGAGCACTCATGGCGCCAGCAATCTGGGTGAAGAACTCGATCGGAGACGCTTTCAATCCGCGGGCATAAGCAAAGAGATAGCCCGACCCCAGCGAGATCAGGATGAGGTAAGCGCTGAGTGATACCACCGCCACCGCAAATCCGATCACCCGAGGCACCACCAAATAATGGATCGGGTCGATGCCCAGGGCCTCAAGGGCTTCCACCTCACCCAGTGCCCGGGCCGTACCCAGCTCAACCACCGACGCCGTACCCACTCGGGCCAGTACCAAGAGGCCAGCGATCATTGGTACCATCTCCCGCAAGAACACCGTGACAATGAATGTTCCAGTGAAGTTCCCGGCCCCAAATTGCTCCATCAGCGAGACGGTCTGCCCCACGAAGACCACACCCAGAATCACTCCAAGAAAACTAATGATGGGCAAGAGGCGTACTCCACATCGATGGATTTCGCCCAGCACCTGCGGGCGCATTACCTCGGAATTGTCCCGATGACGCCGAGCCGCCGTCGCCAGCGTAATGAGGATAAAGGCACCCAGACGGGTCAGGCTGCGCCACTCCCCGAGCAAGGCTTCCAGCCACCCCAACCCTCCATCGGAATCCTCTTTGGAACCGGTGTTTTTGAGAGGGGGTGGGGTCGCCTCCATGAGCGTCGGTGGGATCAGTGGCTGGCCGTCTGCGGTTCGCGCTCAATGGACGGCACCGCCGCTCCGATCAACCGCGACATGCGCTCAAAGGTGACGTCTTCGTCCCCCGGCTCGCTGAGCGAGAAGAAGGAAATGTAGGCCCAGCGCGGACTGCGCCCCTTAGAGAGGATGTCGCGGACCATTTGCCATTGGCGGGCCGAATGGCTGGCCGTGCGGATCCCGTCGGCCACGAACCAAAACACATAGACCCCATTAATGGTCACTCGACGGCCATCGTCGCGCTCCACCGAACGGGTCATATTAAAGCGCTGCACTTCGAGGCTTCCGGGCGCCCATCCTGGAACTTCGATGCTGCGGACGGTTTGTGAGAGAATCTGCCAACCGATGCCGGTCATGCAGTACTCGGGCCGATGAATGCTGGTCCGATCAGCGCCCATCAGCACTACGCTTGCCGAAATAGAGGGGATGGAGGCTCCACCATGATAGGACCGTCGCCCGAAGGTCGTGTCCGGCGGCAAGAAGCTCAGTTCGAGTTCGGGAATGGCATCCAACTGAGATCGGTAACCCGACAACGAAGCCGGAAGGGACACCGAATTGGAGGTAGCCAAGCCACCCGACTCGCTCAGCAGAGGAAGACCCACAATCCGCACTCCGGGTTCACCCATGCGCACATGGTCTTTGAGCCATCGCAGGGAACCGGCGGCCGCGCCCATGAGGGTCAGGGCAGCAATCGTAACAACAGCAATGCGCAAGTTCATGGCTGGGGAGTGCCAGAGTGGGTTGCTTCAGCAGGGACACGGGTGGACGAGCCCGAGGGCGATTCGGGTTCGCGCAGCCATCGGGCCACCAGGAACACGCAGCCGAGGGCGATGAGAAAGGTGGCGAAGCCGAACTTGGTCTCGATGGCTTCACCCGCGGCCTGGCCCGCCGCCTCGGCCACGGCGAACACCACAATGAGCCGGATGACATTGGCCAACACCGCGAAACCTGGGCTGAGCAAGATGAGAAAAACCCGCCGCCATGCCGACCGAAAATTCAGGAAGGCGAAAGTGACGGTTAACAGCAGCACCACCGTGGCGCTGCGAATGCCGCTGCAGGCCGGGGCGACATCGAAGCGGAAGCCCTGCACGGTGGCCGAAGCCTTCTGTAAAACAATGGTTCCCGCCCGCTCCAGCTTCATGTTCAGAACCCATTCACAGAACGTCGTCGAGAGGACGGTGCTCAGGATCCGCAATCCGTGGGTGAGCGTGTCGAGGAAGACGGAGATCGGCACGCAGAAGAAGAACAGCAAGTAGGGAAAGGCGAAGGCGCGCATCCAAGCCCGGCCCCAGTACATCCCCATGATCCCGAAGAGCCCTACCAGAAAACCCACCACCCCGAGGCGTGTCTGCTGGACCACATAGCCCGAAAGGTGCAGCAGCAGTCCAAGGGGAACCAGCGCCAGCGCCGGAGCCCAAGGTTCCTTCGGAATGGCGGCCAATTCGGTCCGACGCATCACGACGATGGCTCCCACCAACCAGGGGATCATCAGGCCCAATTCATCATCGCGCCCCTGCTTAGCTCCCCCCTCATAAACCGCCTGCAACCAACCGAACATCGAATCGGTCTGGATGTAGCCCAGGGTGGAGTTGCCCAAGAAGTGAAAGAGCGCGAACCACGCCGCAACGACCAGCCCAAAGGCTGCCTTGTGAGGCAGGCTGTCCCACAGCGATCGCAATTCTTGAAGCATCGACGGTTGCAAGTCCGCTAAAAGTGACCCGTCCCATTACCCCCGCGCAAGACCAACGTCATGACTACCGGCGCGACCTCAGCCATTGAAGGACTCCCACTAGGACCGGATCACCAACGAGGCCAGCCAGTCTTGGGCGGCCGAGCGAATGGATTCCCCGGTGCGGACCCGGGGTTCGACGAACTTGGGTGTGAACCAGGGGAAGGCTCCAACCAAGTCGTGGGTCACCAAAATCTGACCATCACAGTCCGGACCACTGCCAATGCCGAGGGTGAGCATTCGGGAACAGGTACTGCGGATTTCAGCAGCCACCGGTGGGGTCACCAACTCCAAGACACAGGCAAAGGCGCCGGCTTCTTCCAAGGCAAGGGCATCTTCCAAGAGGCGCTGACGGCCCGCCTCATCGCGCCCTTTGATACGGTATTTGCCACCCTCTTCCACCACGTGCTGGGGCAGCATACCCAGGTGCCCCATGAAGGGAATGCCCTCGGCCAAGATCGCCCTGACTTGGGGCAGAATCTCCTGACCTCCCTCAGCCTTCACATATTCTGCACCCGCCTCGACCAAGCGGCGGGCATTGCGAACCGCCTGAGCCGGCGTTTCATAAGCTTTGTAGGGCAAATCGGCTCCCACCAGTGCGCAGCGGCGGGCCCGCGCCACCGCCCGGAGA
>JAPLUH010000232.1 GCA_026397675.1 Verrucomicrobiota bacterium | reverse complement strand
GTCGGGTGTTCCACACGGCTCTCGGTCATAACAACGGCCCAGACCTCACCTCCCAAAAGTGCGTGGGTTTCATCCCTACCCTCCTGCGCGGCACCGAATGGGCGGCCACCGGCCGGGTCACCCTGCCCATCCCGACCAACTTCCCCACGGCCACCGAAGTCCGCAGCCAGGAGTAAGCATCCCTGGCGCTGAATTCGTCCCAACAAACCTCTCTCCCCTATGATCCCATCACAACCTCTCCGCTCGGTGTTGCCTCTGGTGATCGGACTGGCCGTGGGTGGGATGGGTGTCGGCCTGTTCCAACACAGCACACCCGGGATAGCCGGCTCTCCCGAGGCCCAAATCCAGCACCTGGAGTCTGAGTTACAGCAGGCACGCACGCGCATCGCGGCCCTCGAGGAAACCCGCCCCCGTTCGTCACGCTCGCCCGCGCAAACCGCCTATGACCGGGGCCGTGATATCGCCCAACGTCTGCGCGAGGGGCGCCCGGTTAGTTCCGACGATCTCTTCCGCGCCGCGCAACCCCTGCTCCGCGACATGGCACCGCTGTTTGAGCGCATCGCCGATCAGAAATTCAAAAGCCGGGCCGACAGCCTCATCGGAGAACTGGCCCGCAAGTACGACCTGAACCCCAACCAACAAGAAGCCCTGCAGAAGTGGTTCTCCGAAAAATCCCGGGCGGATCGAAAGAAATGGAATGACCTCATTTCCAGCGACGACACCACCTACTTGCAGCTGGTGAAGGCGATGCGCAATGACCGCACCGATGCAGGGCTGGACCCGGTGATGGAAGGCTTGCTCCAAGGCCCTCAACTGGAGGCGTTCAAAGCCGAGCGTCTGGAAGAAAGGTCTCAGCGAGTCCAGCAGTACGCCGACATGCAGGTGCAACGAATTAACAACCTCGTTCAACTCGACCCCGCGCAAACAGATCAACTCTTCGGCATCATGGCCCAGTCGTCTCCAGACTATGATGCGTCCATCCGACTCGAGGGGGCGACCGGTGAGATCGCGCCCGCCAACCTCCATCCACGCGATGCTCTTAAGTCAGTGCTGCGGCCGGACCAACTGGCCATATACGAGGCAGATCGCGAACGACGATCCGCGGAGGTCTCGCGAGAGATGAACGAGTTGGGTGTTCAACTGCCTGCTGACTGGGATGAACTCGAGTTTGCCCCCTAACTCCCCACCGCTGGGCAGCACAGCCGGGGGCCTCGCGCCGGCAGGCCGCATGGCAGGCCGCCTGGCTGTAGATATCCGATCTCTGCGGGTCGATTATCGAGATTTTGTCGCCGTCAACAACCTCACTCTGGCGGTACCGCCGGGCGAGATCTTGGGCATCGTGGGCCCCAATGGCGCGGGAAAAACGAGCACCTTCCGGGTGCTAGCCACGCTCATGGAACCCACCTACGGCGATGTCTTCTTCGACGGTGTCGACATCGCCGAAGACCCCCGCCGAGCCCGTCGACGCATGGGCTACATGCCCGACTTGGCTCCGGTTCCCTGTGATCTCAAGGTGTGGGAGTTCCTCGACTTCTACGCCGCCGCCTACG
>JAPLUH010000236.1 GCA_026397675.1 Verrucomicrobiota bacterium | reverse complement strand
CGTTCCGCCCGGTGCGCCTAACGAGCGACGGTCGTGGCCATGGTTTGTATGTCCTGACCGAGCAGGGCGATGTGTGGCGGTTGGATCCCTCGAACGCGGCCTTGAAGCAAATCCTTCCTGCCAATCGCTATTTGGAACGTCGCCCGGAGGACATTGGCGGGCCGCTCTTCGTGCTCGGAATGACCCTTGACCGGCAGAAGCGGCTCTATATCGCCTCCAATCAACAGAACAAGGCGACCCGGCCTTACCAGAATATCGTCACTATTTATCGGAGCTCCTCCGTGAACAATGGACACCCCTCGGAGCTGAAGCCGTGGTTCCAGACCAATTACCCGGGGAGTCCGGCTTACATTCATGCCGTGGAGAATATTGCCTTCGGTCCGGATGGGCATTTGTACGCTGGCAATGGCGGCCGCACTGACGGAGGGCTCACCGGAACCGACTCGGAGTGGTATGGTGGTGGAGAAACCCCTATTACCGGTTGCCTCTGGCGGATCAAGTCCGACTCCACTCCGCCCGTGCTAGAGGTCTACGCCCGCGGTCTTCGCAACGCGTACGGTTTTTGTTGGAACGCCGCTGGGGAGATGTTCGCCACGGAGAACGGTCCGGATGCGGACGCTCCGGAGGAACTCAACCACATCGAACAGGGCAAGCATTACGGTTTTCCGTACCGGTTTGCCGACTGGACGAAGAAGGCCTATCCCACGAGCCCCGAACCCCCCGCTGACCTCGCCTTCACACTGCCGGTGGCCAACCTCGGTCCCGATGGCGGATTCTCTGGGACTCCGATGTTCACGTTTGATCCGCATTCGGGTCCTGGCGGTATTGTGTTTTTGGGCAATGAGTTTCCAGAAGGATACCGGGGTACATTCTTGCTGACCCGGTTCGGAAATTTCATTCGATCACCCAAGGATAACTCGGGATTCGATGTGCTCCGGGCCACCTTGCGCCGGAATGCCGAGGGGCGCTACGAGGGGCATTTCCATACCGTGCTTTCGGGACTTGGGCGCCCCATCGATATCCATCTGGGCGCGCCAGGAAAACTCTACATCGCCGAATATTCCCGGGCCACCAACAGCGGCGATTCCTATGGCCCTTCAGGCCGGATTCTCGAGTTGTCGGTGGCGGGACGCTGAGATGGAGCCGCGGCAGGGGACGGCGTCGCGCGGCCCGTTCAGGCGAGTCGAGCCGGCTCGGTGTCGATAGTGGGTAAGCGGCGGCGTTGGTACCAAGCCATGCCCACCAAATCGAACAAGCCCCGCCCGAGGCGGTTCCAGACTCCGTATTTGGACACTCCGGCCGTGCGTGGGCGGTGTTTCACGGGCACTTCTAGAACGTGGCTCCCGTTTCCAGCCACGAGGATTGGCAGGAAGCGGTGCAGCCCGTTGAAGGGAAAAATGCCGGTCAAGCTGCTGCGTTTGAACGCCCGCAAGGCGCAACCGGTGTCCGCGAAGTCCCATCCCAAACTCCAGGAGCGGAAACTCCGGGCCACTCGCGACGAGGCCTTGCGCACGAAGGAGTCCTGACGATCTACCCGGTGTCCGCACACGAAATCGGCCCGGTCGAGCAGTTGCAGCATGCGCGGGAGCTCCGATGGGTCGTTCTGAAGGTCGCCGTCGAGGGTGCACAAAAACGGTGCCTCCGTTCGGGAGATGCCGGTCCAGATGGCCGCACTTTGCCCGGAATTCTTGAGGTGCCGCAGTCCGGTGACGCGAGGATCGCACGCTTTCTGGGTGCAAATGGCTTCCCAGGTGCCGTCGGTCGAAGCGTCATCCACGAGCACCAATTGCCAGGCCCGTGTTTCAGCACGAAACACTTCGGTAATCTCGGTCACCAACGGAACGATGTTGGCGACCTCATTGAAGACGGGAACGACGATGACGATCTGCGGAACCACGGGCCGAAGCCTACGGAATGGCGTCTCCCGGAACCAGTCGTGTTTGTGGTCGACTGCGCTTCACCGTTGGTTCCGCCGTCTGGGTGGCCTATCGTCTCGCCATGCCGGAGTTGCCCGAAGTGGAGGCGTTTGGACGGTGGTTGCTGCCGCAGGTTCGTGGTCGGTCCATCGACACGGTTGCGGTGCTCAAGCCTCGGTTGGTGCGTCCCGTGTCGGTTCCGGAGTTCATTGAGTCCGTGCAGGGGAGTCGTGTCCAAGACCTCCGCCGCCGAGGGAAGTGCCTCCTCTGGGACTGCGTACGCCCTGGCGGAGAGTCGGAGTTGTTGGTCACTCATTTGGGCATGACCGGCTCCTGGCGGATGTTGCGGGGCCATGGGCCGCTGCCTCGACATGCCGCGGTGGTCTTGGGCTTTGGCGAGCAGCGCGTGGTGCTGGAGGACCCTCGCCAGTTCGGGCATCTGCGGTTGGGGAACGCGGCGGTGCCGGTGCTGGGCCCTGAGCCGTTGGATCCCTGCTTCACGCCTGAGTTGCTCGGCGAGGCGTTGGCCCGCGGGCGAAGGCCGATCAAGGTCTGCCTGATGGATCCTTCCCGGTTGGCCGGGGCAGCAGGGGGTGCCGGAGGATCCGTCCGAGGGTGGGCTTTGGGTGTATGACCGTGAGGGACAACCGTGTTTTCGCTGCGCATCGCCAATTGTTCGCTTCATGCAGTCGGGGCGTTCCACTTTTCAGTGTCCCCAGTGTCAGCGGCCGTGAAGTGGGTAGAGGATTGTCAGGGGTATTGTCAGCGAGGGGATTTGCGGTGCTCAATATTCCCCGTGAAACGCAATCCGGATGGATGGGGTTGGATGCTTCTGGCGCTGCTGCTCCTCCTGTTTTCGGGATGCGCATCCTCCTCGATGGTAGCCTCGAAGAAGCCCATGCCCGGGGCTCCGAACACCCTCCCGCCGCAGTGGTTGCGGACGGAACTCTACCTCGCCGCTGTGGACGCTTCCGAATGGGAGACTTTCTTGGCCGAGCACATCACTCCACGGTTTCCGGCCGGATTCACCGTGTTCGATGCTTATGGGCAATGGCGGGCGCCGCAGGGGGATATCCGACGGTTGTCGACCAAGGTGGTGGTGATACTTCACCCACCCACGCACGAGGCGGAGCAGGCCATCGAGGCGATTCGCAAGGAATACTGCGCGGCCTTTAACCAGATTTCTGTGCTTCGCTCCACCACCCCGGCGCTTGTTTCCTTCTGAACCCCATGTTGCCCCTTCCGATCATCCTCGCTTCGGCCTCACCCCGGCGGGTGGAATTGCTCCGGACTTTGATTCTAGAGTTCCAGGTCATCCCTAGTGATGCGACCGAGGTGCATGACGCCGCCGTGGGGGTTCGTGCGTTGTGCGAACTCAATGCGCAGATCAAGGCGACTCCCATTTCTCAACGCCATCCAGGGCACTTGGTGCTCGGGGCTGACACGCTCGTGTGGCTCGACGGGCAGCCACTGGGGAAGCCTCCCGACCTCGCCGCCGCTCGGGCGATGCTGGAGAGTCTCTCGGGCCAGTCGCATGAAGTGGTGACCGGTGTGTGCCTGATGCACGGCGCCTCCGGTCGGTGCACGGTGTTCTCGGACGTGACGCGCGTGGTGTTCCGATCTCTGGATTCGGCGCTCATCGACCGCTATCTCGAGGTTGTTCCCACGCTCGATAAGGCGGGAGGTTATGCGCTCCAGCAGCACGGCGACTGGCTAGTCCAATCCGTGGTTGGCTCGCAAAGCAATGTCATCGGATTGCCGGTAGAGGCCCTGCGCCAGGCTCTCGGAGACTGGGGTATTTCGCTTAGTTCATCCCGCGACGGCGGAACCGGCTCTGGAGGCTGACCAGCACCGCCCACACGAGTAGGGCAGCGTTAAAGAGAACGAGTCGTTGAACCACTCGCTGCAACCCCTCGGCTGGAGATCCGCGCAGTAGAGAATCTTGAAAACCCCAGAGGCTGAAGCCATACAACGCTGCCAAAACCAATGCTCCAGGAACGAAACGGAAATCGCCATGGGCCATTCGATCGCTGAAGAGCACATTGGCCAGAGTGAAGGCGAGCATGCCCCAGGCGAACCAGGGCACCAGCGGGGCTGATAGTTCTGTAGGAATGCCCGGCAGCAGAATTTTGACCGGCAACCAGGGTAGGAGGGTACATCCCAAAGCAGCCAATCCGCCGAGAGTCGCCGTCGCCAATAGGGTCCATCGGAAGGCTTGGTGCCCCTCGCCACCCGCGGTACTCCGGGCCACCTTAGGGAACATAACCAGCGCCAGCGGCACGGTGAACTGGCTGAGGGCAAATCCGATCTGGGCACCGGGCGAATAGCGCGATCCCACTTCTTTCTGCCATGCTTCGGGCACTGCTGCCTGCAGGAACAAATTGTCGAGTTGGCTCAGGGCCTGGAGGGCTGCCGCGCCGAGGAAGAGGGGCCAGAATCCCCCAATGGCTCCGGTGGTAGCGGGTGCAGCAGTTCCGGGGTGGGGCGCGCTGCCGCTGGTTTCGACGCTCCAGGGTCTGATGGCCCGAAAACCCACCGCCATAGCGATGAGCGTTCCGGACAGGGCTCCACCGATCGCTCCTGCAGCACTACTGCCTAGCCAAGAGAGAATTATCGCCACCGAGGCAAACCGGCCCAACCCGTCGGCAATCGACATGGATCCCAGGTCGGCAAAATCTTGTCGCCCTTGGAGGACGCCTCGCTGGAGGGCTGCCAGCAGCGAAGTCAGGATGAGTCCCCAGGTGAT
>JAPLUH010000402.1 GCA_026397675.1 Verrucomicrobiota bacterium | reverse complement strand
CCGTGTTGCCCGTGCCATTCACGCCGCCGAAATTGGCGCTGCCCTGGATGGCGTTGATCACATTGTACGTGGCATAGCTGGTGAGGACCGGCGTCCACTTGTAAATGCCGCTCAGGAAGACCGAAGTGTTGAAGACGTCGGAGGAGACATTGTAGTTCGAACCGGCCGCCTTGCCGACGTACTCCGGACTCTTGGCCTGGGCCCCGATGAGATCACCACGGCCGCCAGCGATGATGGAGAACTTATCGTGCAGCTTCATGTCCCACTGGGTGAAGAAGCCGCTCTGAGCGATCTCGGAATTCTGATCGCCCGCTCCAAACCCGTTGGAGCCGTAGCCCGGAGCACCCGGCACCATGAGTGAACTTCCGCCGTAGGTGGTCACCAGCGGGGTGGGAGGCAACCGGAACGTCGAAGAGGGCTGAGTGACATCATAGAGGAAGAACGGTTCAACGCCGAAATCCTGGTAGGACACAAGCGACTGGTAGCGCAAGTCCACACCGCTGATGGTCTTGATGGGCAGCTCGTAATTGGCCACCGCCGGCGTGATTTCGTAGTGGAGCTCCGAACGGTTGTTGGCCATCCAGTTTTCCGGCACCCATTCGGTGTATCCGTAGCCGGAGGCCTTACGAGACTCCATGGTCTCGCCGTAGGTCCGGTTGACGATTTTTCCGAAGTCGTTGATTTGATAATTGGCGATGAGCTGCGAAGAGAACTTCTTGCCCGCAGCGCTATCAAAGGGCGCGTTGATCGTCTGCCATGGATACACCTTCACCCGCGTAGCGAGATTGGTGTTGAGCAGCGCGAAGTTGGCGTTCTGACCGAATTTGCCAACGGACGTGAGCGGATCGCCGAAGCGGTTGTTGGGAAGCACCGGACCGGCGATGTACACCCAGTCATCGATCAACTCTTGGGTGACACGGTTAATGCCGATGACCTCGTTGAAGCGGGAGGTGTAAAACTGCGAATTCCAATCGACGGTCAGCTTCTCATTGGCCTTCCAAGTCAAGGCCGTGAAGATGTCCTGCGTGTTGTCGGTCACGTTTCGGTAGTAACCGTCTGCCTCACGCCCAAGGTAGCTGACCCGGAAGGCCAACTTGTCGTTAATGGGCCCGCCGAAATCGATGCCCCACTCCGGGTTGAAGTAGCTCTGACCACCGGGAACATAGGTTCCCCACCGGCTCAGCACTTCTCCGTGGAACCCATCAAAGTAGGGGAGCTTGGAGACGAAGTTCACGTATCCGCCCGGGCCTTGTCCTTGCGGGCCATAGACCGCGGAACCCGGTCCCTTGACGATGTCCATGGCCTCCACGCCGTTGAAGCTGGCGAGCATGGAGTTGCGGCTGTAAATCGTCCGCTGACCGTTTTGGTAAATTTCCGAAAGGTCACCGCGGATGACCGGCACATTGGCCAATCCGTAGCGCGACGGAGTGTAAACACCGGGCGAGTACTGATTGAAATCCGTGGCACGCGAGATCCCGCGGGCTTCCATCTGGGCCTTGGTCACCAGCGACACCGAGCGTGGCGTCTCCAAAATGCTGCGATCGTCTCCCATGACCGACTCGACCGGCCGTGCGGTCGGCAGAACGGTGTCCTGCAGCGAAAGGCCTTCGACAACGACCTTGTCCAAGACATTGGTTGAACCAGCACTCTGTGCCAGGGCGGAACCACCCGATGCCAGAGCAAGGGCGGCAAGCGATCCTATCCGGATCGGCAACCATAAGGAGGGTTTCATTTAGGGGTGGGTACGGAGGATGAGTTGGGTTGTTTGAGTGCAGCGAGGGTCAGACGCTGCAACTTGACGCCCGCATACCTCATGCCAGCTTTGTTTTGGATCTGCCGACCCAGGGTCTTCAAGATGAGTGAGTGCTCGATCCAGGAATCCCGAGGGAGGTCGGATTTGCGGAAATTTCTTAATATAATCGCCGCTTTTTGCGACCTCCCAACCGCGCCATTTCCAAGATGGAATGAACAGGTTCACTGAATGACTTCAACGTGCATGAAGCGATTTCAGCTTGCGGGAAAACAGCGGATATTCGACCGCTGCTGAGGCAGTGTTTTGTTTTGTTCACCGTGGATAGAGAACGGACGCCAACCCCGTCGCGTCCCACCTCAGCGAGTCCGGTAAACGACGCGTCTCAGGTTGTTTTCGCTCAGTTGCCATAGGCCATCCGGGGGTGGAACACCGTGTGCTTGGTAGGATCTTACGATGGCCCCAAACCACCGAAGCTCCCGCGAGGCCGATCTGGCACAGATGCAGTCTCTCGTCGAATTCACCCGAGCCCGTCTGGGCACCGAGGCGCAGTCTCCGTTCGGTTCCTCGGTGGTCGAGACCGACTCCGGTCGCCTGGTTCTGCGTCGACTCAACGCCGTGCGCCAAGAGAACGATCCCTCCAGTCACGCCGAGGTGCGCGCTATGCGTGCTGCCTGCAAACGGCTCAAGAAACCCAGTCTTGTGGGACACACGCTTTACACGACCTGCGAGCCCTGCCCCATGTGCATGGCCATGGCACTGTGGTCGGGCGTGGACCGAGTGGTCTTTGGAGCGACCATCGCCGATGCGGCCCGGCACTGCGCCCAGATCCATGTGTCGGCCCGGCAACTCGAGCAGCGCTCCGACATGGATTGCCGCGTCGATGGGCCGGTGGCTCGGGCCAGTTGCGTCGCCCTCTTCGAAGACCCCCGCATGGTTACGGCCATGGCGCTCTGGCGGAAGTCACGCCGGAACCCGGCGAAGCCGTTGGCCTCCCGAGGCTGATCTCTGCAGCACCGACCTCCCTCTCCTCAGTTCCTATTCCCTCATGACTACTGCTGATTTCACCGCCCTGGCCGAACTCCTCCCCGCCGAGCGCGTCATCACCGCTGCCGAGCGACTCGAATCCTTGAGCCGGGACTTCTACTGGTACTCGCCCGTTCTCAAGCGAGACCTTTCGGACAAACTGGCCGAAGTGGTGGTCCAGCCGACCACCCGAGACGAGGTCGTTTCCTTGGTCCGGTGGGCGCACCAGCGACGAATTCCCCTGACGCTGCGCGGAGCCGGCACCGGCAACTATGGGCAGTGCATCCCCACACACAGAGGCATGGTGATGGATTTGGCTGCGCTGGACACGATCCACTCCATTAGCTCGGACGGCATTGTGACGTGTGATCCAGCAGCACGACTGGGAGCCATCGAACGGGTCGCGCGGCAGTCCGGCTGGGAACTGCGCTGCTACCCGAGCACTTACGTGAAGGCCAGCGTGGCCGGGTTTTGTGCCGGTGGCTCCGGCGGCATCGGCAGCATCGAATGGGGCGCGCTGCGTGAAAACGGCACCGTGCATTCACTCACCGTGCTAACACTGGAGGCCGAGCCCCGGGAGGTGCGTCTGAGTGGTCCGGACATCTTCCAGGTCCTGCATGCTTGGGGCACCAATGGCATCATCATCGAAGTGGAGCTACGCCTGGCTCCCAAGACCGATTGGGGACAACTCGCCGTGGCCTTCGACGATTTTTCCGGGGCCTTCGATTTCACCGAAGCCATCGCTCGCAATGATTCGTTCCGGAAGCGCCTAACGACGGTCTTCGAGTGGCCGATTCCCGGCTCGTTCGTCCCGTTGTTGAAGTGGCTCCCGTCGGGCAAGGCGGTGACCTTTTTCGAGGTGGCTGACGATCAGTTGCAGCGCCTGACTGACGCCGCGCGCGCCGCCGGCGGGGATCCCTGTTTTGTCGCTCCGTTCTCTGAACCTCGACGCGGAGCACAGCTCAGCGACTACACCTGGAATCACACCACGCTCTGGGCCCTGAAGCAGGACCCGTCGCTGACTTACCTTCAGTGCGGGTTCTCGCCAACGGAGGCGAGGAGTCAGTTCCGGGCCCTCAAAGCCCGCTACGGGAGCGACTTCCTGCTACACATCGAATTTGTTCGCTCCGGCGGCATTATCACTCCGGGAGCCATTCCCGTCGTCCGGTACACCGATGATGAGCGGCTCCAAGGGATGATCGAGTTCTGCGCCAGCATCGGAGTCTCCGTGGCCAATCCCCATGTCAATTTCCTGGAGGCTTCTGGGCGCTGGCGACCCGATGACGCCAAGCGCAAGGCCAAGGAACTGTACGATCCTCGGGGGCTGCTCAATCCGGGCAAGATGCGGGACTTCACACCGCAAGCCTCCGACAACCCCGGGACGCCGCTGACCCAGAAAGACTGCCTCCCGGCGGCCGGTCCCCAGACTGTTTCGGCCTGAAACCCTCCCAACTACTGCCTTGAAGACCTGGATTCCCCCCGAGCGGTTCCTTCCCTACCTGACCTGGAAGCAGGTCGATGCGCTGCCGCGGGACCGGACGTTGATGGTTCTACCCACAGCGGCCATCGAACAGCACGGGCACCACCTGCCACTGGCCACCGACACCCTGATCAATAACTTGTTGCTCGGGCACGCGCTCCAGAAGCTACCGAAAGACCTTCCGGTCTACGCGCTGGCCCCGGTGCACTATGGCAAGAGCAACGAGCATGTGGGGTATCCAGGAACCCTCAGTCTGCACCGGGACACCTTCATGGCCGTGCTGCGAGACTTGGGTCGCAGCCTCAAGGCCGCTGGATTCCAGCGACTAGTCTTCTTCAACAGCCATGGCGGAAACCATTCACTCATCGATGTCATGGCCCGAGACCTGCGCGACGAGTTGGGTCTGCGCACCTTCTGCCTGTATGGCGGCGGGCCCGCCGAGGGGGTTTGTGCTCAAGAGGCGGCTTATGGATTCCACGCGGGCGAGGTCGAGACAGCCCTGTTGCTGGCGGGAACCCCGGAGTTGGTCCACACCGATCAGTACACCTCCAACTACATCGCCCGAGTTGGGGATCCAGGCCTTCTCAAGCCTGAGTTCGCCAGCGCCACGTTTTCTTGGTTGACCCGCGATATCGCCCCGAGCGGTGTTATGGGCGATCCCTCGCCCGCCACCGCCGAGAACGGTTGGCGCTGGTGTGAGGCCATGAGTGATCGGATTGCTCGGGCGCTGGTGGAGATGCACGACTTCCAGGAGATCTTGGAACGCTGAGGAGACATCGTGGCGAATCGTTCCCCAACACGAAGTCCTCGGAGCCGAAGTCCGGCCGCCGGCCGCCGTGTGGAAGTCGGATCTGGCGTCACCGTGGAGCGAGGGGTGCGCTTCCGATTGGCCGATGGCACGCGTCTGGTGTCCGATCACTACTACCCGCCACAACCCGGTCCGGCGCCCACGATCCTGATGCGCCAACCCTACGGCCGGGCCGTGGCCAGCACGGTGGTGTATGCCCAGCCGGCTTGGTTTGCGGCCCAGGGCTACAATGTGGTCATTCAGGACGTACGCGGGCGTGGGGAAAGCACCGGTAAATTCTATCCCTTTCGGCATGAGGGGCGCGACGGCAAGGCAACCATCGAGTGGTTGGCCCGTCGCCCAGAATGCAACGGGCGCATCGGCATGTACGGGTTCAGCTATCAGGGGCTGACCCAACTCCTAGCGGCGGCCGAAAGGCCTGCGGCGCTGCAGTGCATCTCCCCGGCGCAGACGGCCGGAGATTTATTTTCCGGATGGTTCTACCATCAAGGAGCCTACCGCCTCGCCTCCAGTGTCGGCTGGGCGCTGCAACTCCTCCGCGGTGATGCCCGCACGCGGCGGCTGACGGCGGCCAGTCGCCACCTGGAGGAGGCAGCCACCCGGCTTCCGTCGCTCTTGGCCGCGGCCCCCTACTCCCGGATCGACCGCCTGACTGCACGAGGTCTTCCCACCTACCACCGGGATTGGACCACGCACCGTAAGGCCGCTCCCTGGTGGGCGCGATACGATATCAGCACACGAATGGATCGTATCCAAATCCCGGCCCTGCACCTTTGGGGTTGGTACGACACCTACCTCGACGGTAGCGAGCAGCTCTACCAACGCCTGCAGGCCGAATCGAAAGCGCCGCAGTACTTGGTGGCCGGTCCCTGGAGCCACATTCCTTGGAGTCGGTATTGCGGCGAAGTGGACCATGGACCCGACGCGATCCTGGACACCGACCGGTTGCTGCTGCGCTGGTTCAACCACTGGCTGAAGGACACGGGCGACTTCACAGGAGAACCGCCGGTGCGTTCGTTCGCGTTGGGCGAAAACCGCTGGCATCGCATGACTTCTTGGCCTCAGCGATCGAGTGACACCCTTGCGGTCCAGCGGTGGTTCCTAGATTCCGACGGACGAGCCAACTCCATCCAAGGTGATGGGCGACTGGGTCCCGAGGTTCCGTCGCGCATGCGCCCGCGGGACGGTTTCGTCTACGAGCCGGAAGTGCCGGCCGCCGCTCCGGGACCCGGCGCGGCTCCGGGACCCTTTTTGCAGAACCGCCAGGACTCGATGAACAACGTCTTGGCCTACACCAGCCCAGTTCTCACCGAGGCCGTGCGCGTCGCTGGACGGCCCAGAGTGTGCCTGCATGCCACGAGTCGGACCGCCTCGGCCGACCTGGTGGCCAAACTGGTTCGGGTACTCCCAGATGGACGTTCGTTCAACGTATGCCTGGGCATCGCCCGAAGTTCCTGGCTCTTCGGTGCCCAGGGCCTCGAGCCGGATCGGGTGCAGTGCTGGGAGTTCGACCTCGAACCCACACACTGCGTCTTCCTTCCTGGCGAACGCCTACGCCTGGTCATTAGCGGCAGTGCCTTCCCACTGTATGATCGGAACCCAGGCTCGACGGTATCGCCCGAGGCCGCCGATTCCTGGGACTGGATCCAGAACCAGCAGCAACTGCTTCACGATCCGGACCATCCGTCCTGCCTTCACCTGCCCTTGCAGTCCGACATCGAATTCAGAGAAGGCGGCCTGACATGATACCCACAGCCCACTCACAGCCGCCCTTCATTACCCTAGATTCGGTCACCAAGCGTTGGTCCAACGGGGCGACGGTCCTCGACGGTCTCTCGCTTCAGGCCGAGCGGGGCGAATTCATTTCTCTCATCGGACCGAGCGGCTGCGGGAAGTCCACCCTGTTGCGACTCTTGGCGGGTTTGTCCGGGCTGAGTTCCGGTTCGGTGAAACTCGACGGCATGCTGCCGGAATCGGCTCGGGAGATCATGTCGTTCATCTTCCAAGACGCGACACTGCTGCCTTGGCGGACGGTCCGCTCCAATGTCGAGCTGGGGCTGGAGCTAGAAGGCAAGACCACCGAATCGCAACGGCACAAGACCTCCACTGAGCTGCTGCAGTGGGTGGGGCTATCTGACGTGGCCGACCTCTATCCGCGCCAGTTGAGCGGCGGCATGCGTATGCGGGTTTCGATCGCGCGGGCGCTGGCCACCCGGCCGAAGATCCTGCTCATGGATGAGCCCTTTGGCGCGCTGGACGAAATGACCCGGGACTTTCTCAACGAGGAAGTGCTGCGGCTGCGAGAGAACGACCAATTCACCACCTTCTTTGTGACGCACAGCGTCGCCGAAGCAGTCTTCCTTTCGACACGCATCCTCGTCCTTCGGGCCAAACCGGGCCAAATCGCCGGGGAGATCCGCGTCCCTTTCGCCTATCCAAGAACCGCCGCTTTGCGCAGCGCCCCAGAATTCCTACGCCTGGTGGGCGAGGTCAGCGCCGCTTTGCGTTCCGTCCAAGTTCCTTCGAACCCTTCAAACCCTGGGCATCCATGAAGAAATTCCTGATACAGGCGGCGTGGCCACTGGCGGTGTTTGTTGTGGTGGTCACCGCCTGGGACCTCTGCTGTCGCTGGTTGGCCATTCCTGCCTACGTGTTGCCTCAACCTTCTGCGGTGGTGCGAGTGGTGATCGAACGACACCAGACCCTCTGGAACGCCTTTTGCATCACTGCTCTCGAGGCGGGTGGAGGTTATCTTCTGAGCATCCTCGGCGGGGTGGTTATCGCACTGTTCTTCGCCCAGAGCCCGCTGATCCGGAGGTCGTTCTACCCGTATACCATTCTGCTTCAGACGGTGCCCATCGTAGCCATCGCGCCGCTCATCCTGATGTGGTTCGGCTCCGGCCTGCGAAGCGTGATGCTGGTGGCCTTTGTTATTTGTCTCTTCCCTATCATCGCCAACACCACTCAAGGGCTCATCAGCGTTCCTCGCAACTTGATCGATCTCTTCGTCATGTCCAATGCCTCCCGATCGCGGCAGCTGCTCAAGTTGCGATTGCCCTATGCGCTGCCGCATCTCTTCGTTGGCCTGCGTATCTCGGCGGGAATCTCGGTGATCGGGGCGGTGACGGGCGAACTCTTCGCCAGTTCCAATGCCGTGGGTGAAGGCGGGCTGGGTTATTCGATCACTTACGCCAACAGCCAACTCCAAACCGACTACCTCTTCGCGCTGGTGCTGACCGCTAGCCTGCTAGGCTTCCTCTTCTTCTTCTCCGTCACAGCCCTCGAATGGCTCTGCCTGCGAAAGTGGCATGAGTCTGCCATGAAGACCGACGCCGATTAATTCGCCCCATCCTTTGCACCTATGAAACCCCACCCGATGTTCCTTTGCATGATGGCCTGGGTTCTGCGGCTCAGTGCCGCCGATCCAGTCGCCGTCACCGTCCAACTCGACTGGAAACCCACCGCCCAATTCGCCGGACTCCTGCTGGCCCGAGAGCGGGGCTGGTACCGAGAGGCAGGCATCGATCTGACACTGCGACCCATCCCCAAAGACGAGGGGGTGGTCAGCAATGTGGTGCATCACCCGCGGTGGATCGGCAGCTCGGAGAGTGGCGTGCTGCTGCAGGCGCGGTCTTCGGGCATGCCGATCCGGGCAATCGGCACTATGCTTCAGGGCACTCCTATCTGCTTGCTCAGCCTCAAATCCGCCAACATCCGCAGTGTGAAGGACCTGATTGGCAAGCGCATCGGTGTCCATGCCGACGGCGATGAAGCGGTGAAGTATGTCCTGCATCACGCGGGCATCCGCCCTCAACAAATCGAGGTCGAGGTGGTGGGCCATGACCTAACTCCACTGCTCAGCGGACGGTATGCGGCCGTGCAAGGCTACTCCATCGACGAGGGCGTCGCTCTGAAGCAAGCGGGACACGATATCCATATCCAGTACCTCCACAACGAGGGCTACGCGGCGTATGGTCAGGTATATTTTACCAGCGAGGCGTTTCTTAAATCCGAGGGTCCTCTCCTGCGCCGTTTTCTGGAGGTGTCGCGCCGCGGTTGGGAGGCCGCAATCCTGGAGCCGGACACGATTGCCAAGATGGTGGTGGCCACGGTGCCCGGGACCGATGAACACCATCAGCGAGGCTCGGTAGAGGCGCTGGTCCCCATGCTCACCCGCGAGGGCGGACCGGGCAGCATGGGCCGGATGCGCCGGGAAACCTGGGTGCAGGCGGTGGCCGACTTCAATAAGCTGCCCACCACCACAAAACGCCTCAAGGTGTCTGACATCGCGACCTTCGACCTTCAGCCATGACGGTGCGTGTCCTGCACTTCTCACCGGGGACCGCCACCGATCGCCACGACAGCCACCGCGCGGCCTTGGGATTCATCCACTGCCTGCGGTCCGCCGATCCGGAGTCTTTCCCGAATCTGGTTTGTGAGCTGGTGTGGGCCTTGCCATCAATCAACAACCCCGCTCGAGTGCAGTCCCTTCTTACCGGAGCCGAGGTGGTCGTCGTGGCCACTCCGGTGCATGGCCAAGGTTCACCCTGGTACCTGCGGAAATTCTTCGAGCTGACGCGGGGCCTTCAACTCTGGGGTACTTTGGCGACCGCCTTCGCCACGGCCGGTGGACAGCATACCGGCGGCGAGATGGCCTTACTGGACACCTTCCGATCGCTCCAGGGATGCGGAGCGTGCACCTTCACCTTTGCCCAGAAATTGACGGTGATCGGGATGCAGCAACGCGCCCTGCCGGACGGAGAGTTTCATCCGATCGACGTCTGGTTTCTGCGGCAATTGGCTCGGACCTGCCTCGTTCAGTGGGCCGCACGGCCGGATCGGGCCAGTGGCGAGCGCTGGGCTCGCCAGCTGGGCATCGATTCGGCCTATTATTTAGAGTTTCCCGATGCGGCACGTCTGGAAGCTCAGGTGGGCGAAGTGTGCCGATGGATGAACGAACCTTTGAGCGACCCCGGTTTGGCTTATGAGCAGTGGACGCGTCGCCTGGGTTTCACGGCCCATCCGCCGGACGCACGCTCACTCCCCTTTGCCGCGCTGTTCCCCGAACCGCTGGTTTAAGGCTTGGAAGCAAACTGCGACTCGTAGCGTCGTCGCCGCTCCAGGATTTGCTCCACATACTGTCGGGTGCCGGGATAGGTCATCACCGCCAGAAACTGGGTACTGTTGGTGCGGGCATGGGGAGCGTTGGTGGCCGACATCCACCGCAGAACATTCCGTCGGCCGGCATTGTAATCGGCGAGCGCATAGGCTGTGGGATTGTCCGTGGCCGCATACCGCTGGAGGACCTTTGACAAGTAGAAGGATCCCGCGTGCAAGTTGGTGGATGGATTCAGAAGTTGCTCATGAGAGTAGCGGGTCAGTTTTAGGGCATCCGCCCATTCTTGAGCGGCGACCGCCGTCACCTGCATGAGGCCTATCTCGCCGGCGCGTCCTCGGACTAAAGGGTCAAAACGGCTTTCCTTCCAGATCACCGCCTTCACCAACGATGGCGGCAAGCGATAGTGCTGGGCAATACGCCGGATTTGCGGATCAAACCGATCTTCGTACCGTGACAGCCAAAACCAGACGATGCCTCCAGCACCGATCAGGAACAACAAGATGACAGTCCACCGTTTCAATGTTTGGCTCTGAGCGACTTTAGCCATTGGGCCTAAGACGGGAAGCTGCGGTTGCGACCCGGGTCATTTTTCTATCGTTCTCTCACCGACCTCCGAGAGGTGCTTCAGCGGTTGATCATTCTCGATCCAGCGCGAGAATCTAGCTCATGAAGGAAGCGTACATCGCCGCCAAGGAACGGTGGGCCCGCAAAATGGCAGGCACGGCGGCGCCCAAAATCCGCTCTGAAAACCGGCTGCCTCCCGGGCAACGTCAGGTCCACAATTTTCCAGTCTTGGATTTGGGCGTGAAGCCCGAGATTCCCTTGGATCGATGGCAACTAAAGATTGGGGGGCATGTCGAGAATCCATTGATCCTCGACTGGAAGGCCTTCTTGGAACTGCCTCAATTTACCGACACGAGCGACTTTCATTGCGTAACCACCTGGAGTCAGTTCGACATGCTTTGGCAGGGAGTGGCCTTCTTTACGCTAGCCGATTTGGTCCGTCCCAAAGCCAGCGTCACCCATGTCTTCTTCAAGAGTCACGACGGCTACTCGACCAACAATCCCATCGACGCCTGCCTCGATGATGATGTGCTCATTGCCCATCAATGGAATGGTCAACCACTGGCCGTGGAACATGGCGGGCCGGCGCGAGTCATTCTGCCCAAGCGCTACGCCTGGAAGGGAGCCAAGTGGATTCGGGAGATCACCTTCATGGACCGGGATATTCTGGGATTCTGGGAACTCCGCGGTTACTCCAACACCGCCGATCCGTGGACAGATGACCGTTTTTCGGGCGGAAATCCCACCGAGTAAGGTCTCCGTGTCGAAGATTGAAATTTTAAGTTTGCTTCGTATGTGACGTATTTGTTACGAAACAAAGACGTTTATGAAACGGATCTCCCAATCCTTAGATAAAGTTGCCTTGAATTGCCTCTTGGGTGGCCTTGTCGCCCTATTAGTGGGCTTGGTCGCCATTGGCGGCGGCATCTGGGTGAGTGGCGCCTACTATGCGACTCTGGGGATGGCCTTGGCTGCCGGCGGCTTGCTGACGGCATTCCTTTCAGCCTGCTGGGTCCATCGGGATTTTTGATCGCGGCCGCCCGAGTTTCGTCAGGGAATTCGTTGCCTTAACCCGATCGAGTCTTGTGGCCGTTCTTGGTTAATCCCTTGAAGTGCCTGATGAATTTCTGACATCCATTTCCACCCGGGATCGGGTCTCGTGGGGAACCAGGTCCATCAGGAAATAGTTAATGATTGGGATCTTTTGGTGAAGTCATCGACTACCAATAAAAACGCCGCCCTTTTGGGCGGCGTTTTTGATTAAATCGAAGACCTTCGCTTCGATCAGCCGACGATATCGATGCCCATGTTGCGGGCAGTGCCAGCGATGGTGCGGAAGGCCGCCTCTTCGCTGTTGCAGTTCATATCAGAACCCTTGGCCTTGATGATCTCCAAGACCTGCTTACGGGTTACTTTGCCAACCTTCTCCTTGTTCGGCACCTTAGATCCCGAGGCGATTCCAGCCGCCTTCTTGAGCAGCACGGAAGCCGGAGGGGACTTCAGGATGAAGGTGAAGGACTTATCCTGATAAACGGTGATGATCACGGGGATCACCAAACCAGGACGGTCCTTGGTGGCCGCGTTGAACTCCTTACAGAAGCCCATGATGTTGATGCCCTGCGAACCCAATGCAGGACCCACGGGAGGGGCCGGATTGGCCTGACCGCCGGGGATTTGCAGTTTGACGATGCCTGTAACTTTCTTTGCCATGTTCTATCCAGTTTGTTTGCGGCGGGGTGTACGACGTCGCTTGAGAGGCATCACGACTTCTCTACCTGCCAGTATTCAAGTTCGACGGGCGTTTTCCGCCCGAAGATGTCTACGGTCACCTTGAGCTTGCCCTTTTCAGGCTCCAACTCTTCGATGACGCCAGTGAAGTTGAGGAACGGACCGTCGTTGATCTTGACGGTCTCACCGATGTCGAAGTTGACCTTCGGACGCTCAGTGTCTTCACTGTCAGAAATTTGCACCTTAATGGTGGCGATCTCATCGTCGGTGACGGTCATAGGGCGTTCGCCGCCTACGAAACCGATCACACCTTGGATGTCCTTGATGAAGTACCAAGGCTTTTCCATCGGGCGCTTGCCTTCGTCGAGCAATGCCATGTCGATGTAGACATAACCCGGGTGAAGTTTGCGATTGGTGATGGTTTTTTTGCCACCACGAACCTCCACCACCTTCTCCATCGGAAGAAGAACCTCTCGGATATATTCCTCCATCTCGTCGGACTTAATGCGACGATTGATGGTATCCCGGACCTTCTGCTCCTGACCGGCTAGGGTGTGCAGGACAAACCACTGGGTGTTCATGTGCAGAATCGGGATCGAAAGGGGTTTGGACGAAAACGTTTAACTCAGGAGACCTTGATGAGCGCCTTGACGAAGCTCACCACCACAAAATCGGAGGCCATCGTAAAGAACCCCAGAAGACCGATGACGAAGAAAATCAACACCGTGGACTGAATCAACTCATCGCGAGAAGGCCAGTTGCACTTCTTGAGCTCCTGCTGGGTGGCGGCCACATACGTGGTGAGCCGCGCCAAATGCCCCTGCTTCCAGGCAAAGGCGAAGATCGCGCCCATCACAGCGAACCAGATCAGGAACGGAAGATATTCTTTCACGATATTTTATATTGGCGGAGGGGGAGGGATTCGAACCCCCGGTGAGCGTCAGCCCACAGCGGTTTTCAAGACCGCCGCATTAGACCACTCTGCCACCCCTCCGGGAGACTGGCAGGGCGTGAGGGACTTGAACCTTCAACCAACGGTTTTGGAGACCGCTACTCTACCAATTGAGCTAACGCCCTGTTCACTGACACCGACAACTCTTACAGAAGAAAAAGCGGAAGGGAAGGATCAAACACCAAGGATTGATCCTTCCCTACCGTTGAAAACCTTAGGCAGCCAACACTTCAGCGACGCGGCCTGCACCGATGGTGCGACCACCTTCGCGGATAGCGAAACGGAGACCCTTCTCCATGGCGACCGGTGCGAACAACTCGACATCGACCGACACGTTGTCACCCGGCATGACCATTTCGACACCTTCAGGCAACGTGATCGAACCGGTCACGTCGGAGGTGCGGAAGTAGAACTGCGGGCGGTACTTGGTGAAGAACGGGGTATGGCGACCACCCTCGTCCTTGGTGAGGACGTACACCTCAGCCTTGAACTTCGTGTGGGCCTTGATAGAGCCGGGCTTGGCGAGAACCATGCCGCGCTCGACGTCTTCTTTCTTGGTGCCGCGGAGCAGCACGCCGACGTTGTCGCCGGCTTGGGCGCTGTCCAGCAGCTTGCGGAACATTTCGATGTCCGTCGCCGTGGTCTTGCGGGTGTCCTTGAGGCCGACGATCTCGACTTCGGACATCTTGTTAATGACGCCGCGCTCCACACGACCGGTCACGACTGTGCCGCGACCTTCAATGTTGAACACGTCTTCGATGCACATCAGGAAGGGCTTGTCCTGCTCGCGAGGGGGCTCCGGGATAAAGGTATCCAGGGCGTTGAGCAAGTTGGCGATGGCGGCTTCGCCTTCCGGAGTTCCGGCAATGGCGGCGGTGGCTGAACCACGAATGATCGGGGTCTTGTCGCCAGGGAAGCTGTACTTGTTGAGGAGGTCGACGATTTCCATCTCGATGAGCTCGAGAAGATCGGCGTCGGCCAAGTCCACCTTGTTCAGGAACACCACGATGCTCGGAACACCCACCTGGCGGGCCAAGAGGATGTGCTCGCGGGTCTGGGGCATCGGACCGTCGGCAGCGCTAACCACCAGAATCGCACCGTCCATCTGGGCGGCGCCGGTGATCATGTTCTTCACGTAGTCCGCGTGTCCAGGGCAGTCCACGTGAGCGTAGTGACGGTTCGGGCTCTCGTACTCGACGTGCGACACAGCAATGGTCACGGTCTTGGTATCATCACGAACGGTGCCGCCCTTGGTGATGTCTTTGTACTCGATCATAGGGGCCAACCCCTTGCGATGCTGTACTGCGACGATTGCGGCGGTGAGGGTGGACTTGCCGTGGTCGACGTGACCGATGGTACCCACGTTCATGTGGGGCTTCGTCCGGTTGAAGGTTTCTTTAGCCATGTGTCGTATCGTTTTCTATTCTTCGTTTCTGAAAGCCGTATCTAAGAGCCGCGTCTGATTTTTTCTCGTTCGCGTCTTTTGTCTTTTTCGTCTTTTCGTCTTTTGAACGCGTTTTTTAAACGCGCCCTCCTCTTTCGAGCGAGCGAATTTGTTTTCGATTTCGTTCCGAACTTCAGTTGGATCCTCAGTTGGAAGCTCAGTTGGATTCGCTGCGATCAGAGTCACTGGGCTTTAGCCATGACTCCAAGCCAGATTACCAACAAAACTTCTTCAACAGAACTTCTTCCTGAACCTTTACCCGAAAATTCTAACTGCGACAAATTCTGACTCCCACAAATTCTGACTCCGAATGGAGCCCGCGATCGGGCTTGAACCGATGACCTCGTCCTTACCAAGGACGTGCTCTGCCAACTGAGCTACGCGGGCCCTGTTCGTTTGCCAACTCCTCCAACCCAGAGACCCAGCAATGACCCTATTGGGCTACTCGCTTCGTCTATCGGCCGGTTGCCATCTTGCGACGGCAAAAAGTCCGATCTCCAGTCCGACACGGACCGGAAACCGAACACGGTGCATGCAACGCTTCGATTGAGCCGGAATAGATAGAAACGCTGATGGAGGGTGTCAATAGTGTTCTGAGAAAATTCGATTCAAAACGGTCCTTGTCTGGTCGGACGAACCGACTTTCAGATGCCCTTTCGGGGTGCCTGTTTGATTCGGAGGCCTCACTTCGGCCAATAGGTGACTCCGAAGTTTTCCTGCGTCGATTTTTACTCGCAGGCGCCAGCAGGGAGCTCAGGTCCTGCCCGGATCACCCGATCCACGGCCACCGTTGAAAACGACGATGACAGAGACTCGAGAATCACTGCCCGGCAGCAGGAAGGCTGAGCGGATGAAGCCTGATGCTCAAACGCTGTAAATCGTGCTCCCATCACTGACAGCCGGCTTGGGAATCTGGACGATCACCTTGAGAATATCTGCGAGAACAAGGATCGGTTCCTGGGTCGAATCAATTTGATGAATCAACGAGTCTGGATAGCACTCCAAAACGGCGCGCGTCTCCCGCTTGTAGGTCTCCAGACGGCTACGAATGGTCTCCACATTGGCGTCGTCGAGCCGGTTCTCCTTCAAGGCGCGTCGCTGGAGGCGAACAATCAACTTGTCCATCACCGGACAGAACAAATTGAAGATGGCCTTCACGTCGATCATGTCGCGCATGATTTCAGCTTGTCGCGGGTTCCGCGGAATCCCGTCGAGCAGGAGCGTGTCGGCCTCCGGGTTGAACCGACCGGTCGCAGCCAGTCCGTCCATGGATTGCTTCCAAAGTTGGATAGTGGGCTCGTCAGGAACCAATCGACCGTTCGACGCATATTCCACAAACACCCGGCCGAGGGGTGAATCTACCCGGAGGTTGCGGAAGGCATCTCCGCACGAAAAATGCACGAAGTTCGGGATCTGACCGAGGATCTTGCCCTGAGTACCTTTGCCTGCACCCGGGGCACCAAAGAGGAGAATGGCTCGATATTTCATCGAAACAATTTCGACTTCAGGCGTTTTTGTCGCGGAGTTTAACCTCTAGAACCTGCGCAAACTCGACGGTGTTTTCAGTTCCGTCCGAGGATTTTAGCGCCAGGTCACTCCCGCTGATGCGGCTAATTCGGGTGGCCACAATGACCCCTGCCGATGTGCTGACATCGAGCACTAGATCCTTGTCAGCCTCAGAGGCCACCACCTTGAAGAGCGAGGGGAACTGAGTTTCAAAGAACCGTCGATTGAAGGTGGTTTCGCCACGGCGGAAGTGCTTGGGCAAGCCCTCGTTCGAGCCCGCGGCGCTTCGGGCAGCCGGGCTCGCAGAGCTGGAAGCGGCCGCAGCGGCAACTGGTTGAGAAGGCACGCTGAGGGACTGAGCAGCGACGGCCTCATCGGTCGCACTCACAGCGACCACTTCCTCGCGGCGAGGCAAGGCCAGAAAAATAATCGGGCCGATCACGGGCAACACAGCAGAGACTCCGCAGACCAGAGGAACCGCGCGCCAGCGGAACCGTGCAATTTCGTAGGCGGCGTACAAGTTGGCCAAATAGAGGAATCCCAGAAGGATCATTCCGTTGGGACTGGTCAGGGCCGCATAGACCCCCTTGCCAGCAATGTCGGCCGCAGGTCGGGCGACGCGGTCGGGCTGGCGGACATCAATTTTTCGAGCTTCAACGCGAGCAATATCTTCGGCCGGGGGTTCCAACATCGGTTCGACAAACCGCCCAGCACGGGGATGGCCTGCCAAAGACTTAAGTGTCGCTTCGTCCAGTTTGGCCCAGTCGACGCGGGGAGAAAAAATTCCAGACTGCTGCCGGACGATAAGTCCGTCGGCGTCAGCGGCAGACACTTCGCCCACATAGACATCACCGGTGATGGTTCGGAACTCCCCACCGATAACCCGCGACACCAGGCAAAACAGCAATGTCCACCAACGAAGAAGGCGCATGATCCTGATAGGGTTGGCAAAGCAACCGGGCCGGTAAACCAAATTTCTTGGTCACCCGCAAAGCCAAGGAGGGCGACTCGACGCACCGCATTGATGGGCTGGAACCCTTCGAGACCGTTCAATCTCCATCATGGGACGAGATCAGGTAGGGCTCGAACTCGTGTCGCAGATAGGGCGGGATACGAACCCTGAAGCAGGCCACTTCGCCGGAATAATCCTGCTCAACGACCTGCGCCACCGAGTGAAGGCGACTCATGACCTTCTGCTCATGGTGGGGGATACGAATCTCAACGAACTCCCGGATTGGCTTCAGCATAGCCCCCAGCTCCGCGAAGAGGGTCTCGAACCCTTGCTTCTTGCGAGCAGAGACCGCTACCGCTTTGGGAAATTGCTGACAATACATCGCGGCCATTTCGGTGGCCCCGGGCTTGTCGATTTTATTGAAGACCATGAGCGTGGGCTTCTCCTGGACTCCGATATCGGCGAGGACCGCATTCACCGCATCCATTTGCTGGGGAGCGTTGGGATGGCTGGTATCCACCACGTGGATGAGCAAGTCGGCCTCGACGACCTCTTCGAGGGTCGCCTTAAACGCCTCGACCAGGCCGTGCGGCAATTTACGAATGAACCCCACCGTGTCGCTCAAGAGCACGTTCTGATTGGAGGGCAGGCGCAGCCGTCGCGTGGTCGGATCCAAGGTGGCAAAGAGCATGTCTTCGGCGAGCACCTCAGAGCCGGTCAGGGCATTGAGCAGCGTGGATTTGCCCGCGTTGGTGTAGCCCACGATCGAGGCCAAAGGCCACTGGTGGCGCTGACGTCCTTCGCGCTGGGTGGATCGCTGACGCCGAACCGTGGTGAGCTCGTTGCGGATCTTATCGATGCGCTCCTGCGTCTTACGGCGGTCAGCCTCAAGCTGAGATTCGCCCTCACCACCGATGGAGCCAGTGGAGCCCCGCTGGCGGGAAAGGTGGGTCCAGTAGCGGGTGAGCCTCGGCATGAGGTACTGCAGTTGGGCCAACTCGACCTGCAGCTTGCCTTCCCGGGTGCGGGCCCGCTGGGCGAAGATGTCGAGAATGAGCGCCGTGCGGTCGATGACCTTTGCTCCAAAGATCTCCTCCAGATTACGGGCCTGTGCTCCGGAGAGCTCCTCATCGAAGAGGACGGTGTCGGCGTTGGCCTCCTTGGCAGCCTTAGCAAACTCCTCGGCCTTGCCCGCGCCAATGAACGTGCCCGAGTGCGGCGCCTCTAACCGCTGGGTTCCCTGACCCACCACCGCGACCCCAGCCGTATTGGCGAGTTCCGCCAATTCATCGAGGGAATCTGCAACATCCCATGCTGTTTGGCTTTTAAGTTCGACGCCCACAAGGAAGGCGCGTTCGGATTTCTTGTCCGCGGTATCAATGAGGGCTTTCACAGGGGATGGCTCACGGTGGTTGAACCTTAGCAGTAAAACAAATTTCCGGCCATACTTGGGATGCTTCGTTCAACCGAAGCGCTTTCACCCTGAAAGACTTCGGCCTTGTCCGCTCCACAGGGTGCGCGAAAGACTCGCGCCATGCACGTGCTGCTGGCGACCAGTGAGCTGAATCCCTATTCGAAGACCGGGGGTCTGGCCGACATGGTATCGGCCTTAGCCAGGGCTTTGGCGGGGACAGGTCTGCGAGTTTCGGTGGTGACGCCCCTTTACCGCGGGATGGTTGATTCTAATTCTAGCATTGAACCCACTTCCTGGCGCTGGTCTATCCCAATGGGAGACAGCCTGGTCGAGGGACGCTTCCACTGCTACAAGCCCTCACCGAACCTGACTCTTTGGTTTGTAGAACAGGCCGGATTCTTTGATCGGCCCGGTCTCTATGGAGAGGGCGGTCGAGACTACGCGGACAATTCGGCCCGGTTCATTTTCCTAAGTCGTGCCGCGTTGATCTTAGCCCGTCATTTGCCGGATCCCCCGAAGGTCCTGCACTGCCACGATTGGCAGACGGGACTCATTCCGATCCTCGCTAGTCATGCCCGATTACAAACAGGTTGGGCGCTACCGCCACGAACTGTCTTCACCATCCACAATCTGGCCTTCCAGGGATCGTTCCCAGCGAGCAGTTGGGGACTGAGTGGTCTGCCCGCCGACTGGCTGCACATCGAGAGCGCCCTGCATTTTAATCGGGTAAATTTTTTGAAAGCGGGTCTCACCCAGTCTCAGGCCATCACCACGGTCAGTCCCACGTATGCGCAGGAAATTCTCACTGCCGAATACGGCTGCGGCCTCGAGGGCTTGCTGCTCAAGCGCTACAACGATCTGGGCGGAATTCTCAACGGGGTGGATTACGAGGAATGGAACAGCGCCTCAGACCCGGCCCTCCCGGCGGCCTTCTCAGCGCAAGATCTCTCGGGCAAAGCGGTGTGCAAAGCCGCGTTGCAGCGGGAGATGGGGCTTCCGGAAAATCCGAGCGTACCGCTCTTCGCCAATATATCTCGTCTCACAGAACAGAAGGGTTCGGCCCTCATCATTCAGACGATTGGCTCGTTGATCGCCGCCGGCGAGTCCTTGCAATTCGTACAGCTCGGGAGCGGCGAACCGACGCTGGAAAACGCCTTCCGCGATTTGGCTCAACGCTTCCCAGATCAGGTCGCTGCCCGAATCGGGTTTGATCCGGGCTTGTCGCACCGCATTGAGGCCGGCTCCGACTTCTACCTGATGCCCTCGCGCTTCGAGCCGTGCGGCCTCAATCAGTTGTACTCGCTGCGGTATGGGGCCATCCCCATCGTTCGCGCGACCGGCGGCCTTCAAGATTCGGTGATCGATCCCCGCGACAACGCGGCACAGGCCACAGGCATCAAATTCATCCCGAGCACCGAGGCCGCTCTGAAGAAGGCCGTCCTTAAGGCGTTAGCGCTGTGGAAGGAACCCGCGTGGCTGCAGCACATCCGCCATAACGGCATGACGGCCGATTTCTCGTGGGAGAAACAATCCGCCGAATACGTCGCACTCTATGAGTCGGTTTGCCGGGAGTAAGAAGCCTCGACGGTTCGGGTCGCCGCTCCGTACAAGGTCGTCCGCTGGCGCGGGATTCGTCCGACCGACCGGATTGCCGCCTCGATCTCGACCGGGGTCAGGCATTCGCCAAAACGCCCACCGCTCTCACGGGTGATGCTTTCTTCATAGAGCGTGCCGCCGAAATCATTGCAGCCAGAGCGGAGCATGGCCGCCGCGCGCTCGGGCCCCAGCTTCACCCAACTGGTCTGGAGGTTCGGAATTTCTTCACCGAAGAACAATCGGGCGAGGGGATACAACTGCTCCACCCGGCCGACCCCGGCCTCAGCCAACGCCTCCGGACTCACGCCGGCCTCCCGCGCCAATTGGCCGCCCAGGCGATTGCGATACGGCACGAAGGCTAAGGGCACAAACTCCGTGAACCCGCCGGTACGCCGCTGGAGGGAACGGATGCGGTCGAGGTGACCGATCAGGTCTTCCCACGTTTCCCGGTGGCCGAAGAGCACGGTGGCGGTCGAGCGGAGTCCGGTCTGGTGGGCCGCTTCGATAATAGCCTCCCACTCGGCGGCCCGGAGCTTGTCGGGCGAAAGCTGGTCGCGCATGGCGTCATCGAGGATTTCCGCGGCTGTGCCGGGAACCGATCCCAGACCGGCATCGCGTAGGCGGCCGAGAACTGTGCGGGGATCCAGACCGCTCTTGCGACACAGCGAGTGAATCTCCATGGGCGAATAGGCGTGGAGATGAACGCCCGGCAGAGCGCGCTTCAACGCTCTAAGCAGCTCCTCGTAATACTCCAGCCCGAGGTCCGGGTGGATGCCGCCTTGCAGGCACACCTCGGTGACCCAGGGCGTTTGGAGCACGCGCTCGACCACGGCCCCGACAGTCCGGGTGTAGGCCTCGGGATGGCCCGGTGGGCGGTAGAATCCACAGAAGGAACAGTTTGTGGTGCAGACGTTGGTGAAGTTGGCGTTGCGGTTGACCACATACGTCACGACCTCGCCATGGAGACGCCGGTTCAATGCATCGGCGGCCTCACGAATTTCCTCGCGCGCCGCGCCATCGGCCTGGGCCAACGTCAAGGTTTCGTCCACCGACAACGCATCACCGCGCACGGCCTTGGTCAGTGGGTCAGCGGGTCCATGGGGGCGCTGCGGTTCGGGCATGGGGCGGCGAGGCCCGTCCGCACTGAGCCGGGTCCGGCCGTCCCGGGCTTGGATCACTGCGGCGACTCGGGCGGAAATCCACCCTTTCTCGACATACGCATCATACACCGGCCACCGGTGGCGCAGTTCGGCTCCCTGACGCTGACAGGCCTGGGCGTACCGTTCGGGAGGCGCCCAGGGATTGAGGGGATTGACCCAATCGCCGTCGGTGCTAATGCCGCCCAGGTCGTCGGTCCACGGCAGCAACGCTTCCCAGTGCGGATTGATGTTGGGCGGAATCTGGATGGCCACCCCGCGTGCTACGCGCCGCCAGTGCTCGATGAGCTCCAGATATTCTTCCAGCGCCGGAGCTTCGGGCGCGGAGGTAAGCCGCGCTCCCTCATTGGGGATAAAATTCTGGAGGATGATCTCCTGCAAGTGCCCGTGGCGCGCATGGATTTCGGCCAGAGCATCGAGTGAGCGCAGCCGGGACTCCCGCGATTCACCCAGTCCGATGAGGATGCCGCTGGTGTACGGTACCCGGGCGCGGCCGGCGGCCTCCAATGTCTGCAAGCGGCCCTTGGCGGATTTTTGTGGGGCGAGGGTCCGGTTGAAGGTGTCATCGATGTTTTCGAGCATCAGGCCCATGGAGGCATTCACCTCGGCCAACCGCTCGAAGTCGCGCGGGGACATGGCGCCGATGTTGGTGTGCGGCAGGAAGCCGGCTTCCAAGGCGCGCTCACAGGCCCAGCCAACGTGTGCGACGAAATCGTCGAAGCCCCGCGCCTTCAACTCGGCCCGCAAATGCGGCATGGCATCCGAAGCCTCGCCTGCGAGGAACAAGATCTCCGTGGCTCCGCCCTTGCGTGCGGTAACCAGGAGTTCCTCAAAGCGCGCCTCGGGCATGAGCCCCTCCCGATCCCGCCGGTACCCGCAATAGGCACAGTTCCACGGACAATCCCGCGTCAGCGGAATCGTGAGCGACGGGGAAAACGTGATGACCCGTGGTGCATTCAAGGCCGCAACGCTACCCCGCCAACCCTCCGACGCAACACACGCGGCGGGGTCGGTCCCGAATGGCAGTTAGTTAAGGCCTAGGCGCTTCTTGGTGAGCCGTTTTCTGCGGGGGGGGTGAGGCAGGTTTTCTAGCATGTACTCCATGGTCGCCTGCTGCATTTCCTGCAGCAGATCCCAAACTCGCCGTTGATTGGCCACTGCCACCTTCATCCACTCAAACTGTTCGGCGCTCAGCGCCACGGTCACCGTCTTCCCACCAGCTCGACGACTCCATTGATAACGAGGCCCACCCTGTCCGGGTTCTCCTCGCTCAATCAGGCTACCAAGCGCTATCCACGCCGTTCGACCCAGTTCCTCCCGCAACCGTTCGTACTTCTCAGGATATCCACAGGCCCCAGCGTTCGAAGGTTTTGACATACATTCACACTATCATTCTTGTCAATGGACAGCGCTCGTGCTGTCCTATTGCCAGTGACACCCCTCTTTCCCCAGTTCACCCACCTCTTCAACTCACAACTCCGCTCCATCCAGTCCTCCAGCGCCTCGTCCATCCATCAGTTGGCTGCGCTCTTCGACCGTTGGATCCCAGCCCATCTCCTCTCCCAAGCCGATGAGGGTCCCCACTCCCGGCAACGCCGCTGGCCCTTTCGCCTCGTCTTCTGGACAGCCTCCTGGCAGTTCGCTCAGGCAGGTGCCAGTTGCCGCACCGCTATCCGCCAGGCTCAAGCCTGGGCCCTTCAATCCAATCAAACACCCCCTCCCTCAGAGAACAGCCCCTACTGCCAGGCTCGGGCCGCTTTGCCTCTCGAGCGACTTCAACACATCCACGATCACCTTGTTCTCGAAGCCGATCAGGCCATCGCAACCAAGGATCTCTGTTGTGGACGACGGGTTCAGGTCATCGACGGCACCACACTTTGCGCCGCTGACACCGCTGCTAATCAGGCATCCTTTCCTCAGCAGTCCGTCCAGAAGCCGGGGTGTGGCTTTCCGATCCTTCGCCTCCTGGCGGTCATGAG
>JAPLUH010000367.1 GCA_026397675.1 Verrucomicrobiota bacterium | reverse complement strand
AATACCATATCGGAAGGCATGCTTTTTAAGGTCTGCCAAATAGGCCCGATGCTGTGCAGTGAGCGGTTCCTTTTCGGGAATGTCCATCTGACGATGCAGGATATCCACCCCTTCAGCGCCCAAGGCGGCAGCCCGTTCGATGACCTGATGAATTGTCACTTTGGGATCTCGGAAATGCCAATAGGAGTAGGAGGCAATGGCCAGTCGGATTCGGGGCCCGATCGCCACCGGGGAAGCTCCTTGGACCGGGGTGGACATGGCAGAAGCTCCCGCCAAGGCAACAGCGGTGGCACCGGTTGATCCCAGGAAACCACGCCTGGAGAGCGCTGAGAGCGAGGTGTTCATCGACCTGAAATTGCCGAGCCTGTCCCTCGAGATCAATCGGGAATGAAACAACCTCTTTTAGAGTCTCTTAGAGACGGTAAGCCTGTCCCTCGGGATGAGACCTGAAATCGGCTTCCGATGGCTGGTTGCCTAAGTTTTTGCGGCGAACGTGCTCTCTGAGTCACCTCTGGACACTCAGAATCCTCAGAACCGATGACAGCGACGGAGGCGGAGCGATCCCGAAATGCCCCATCAAACCCACCCAGGAGCCTGTCCCTGAGATTGTCGGACTCCCGGAATCACTACAAAGTCCATCCAGAAAAGGTATCCGGCCGGTTCCCTTTCAGAGAGGTTGGTAACGACACTTTGTCTTACTCCCGACTGCGCCAATAGGCAGCCAGAAGGAGCAAGAAGGGGCTTCAGCACACCCAATCACGGGCTCCTTGATGAAGATCAGAAGAGGGTGAGGATGCCGATTTATCGGAACACTCTCACCTCTGGGGGGGGCTGAACCCGGGCGCTTATTCCTTAAGCTGGCGCTTGGCTTTACGGGCCTCGGCCTTCTCGTTGTTCTCGAATTCTTTCTCGGCCACCCGAACACCCGGCAACCTCTGACGTTCCTGATCGGCCACCTCACCCGCATCGGCCGGCGTCGCCAAGATACTCGGACGGATGAGAATCATCAGCTCAGTGCGTGAACTGCTCTGACTGCGCTTAGAAAACGCCGCCCCGAGGTAAGGAATATCTTTGAGAAGGGGAACCCCCGACTTCTGCTTGTCGGTGCTGGTGGTGATATAACCACCGAGCAAGACGGCATCCTTATCGCGCACCGTCACAAATGAACTCGCCGTTCGCGTCTGCGTGGTGGGCGCACTCAGTCCGTTGCCGAGGTCCAGATTAGCACCCAGGTTATCCACCGTCTGATCGATTTGCATGACAACAAGGTTGTCCGGGGTGATGAAGGGAGTGACATTCAATCCGACGCCCACTTGTTGTCGGGTGATTGATTGGCTGTTGCCGAAGCTGCCGCCGCCAAAAAAGGATCCGGAAACAAAGGGCACCTCGGAACCGACAAAGAAACTACCCGCTGTGGCGTGCGAAGTGATGACACGTGGTCGCTGGATCACATTAACCCGGGCGTCCGCAGCAATGGCATTGATGGCTATATCCCAATTCTGACCTATCTGAGCAAAGTAGGAGAGCCCCGAACCCGAGGTTGCCGGAATGCCGTTGACAACGTTGGTTCCGACGGATCCTCCAGTCGATCGTCCCAATTGCTTGAGGAACTCTGAACCCGTTCCCAACGGGGCGCCCGAGGGATTATTGATCACGCCGCCGCCTCGGTTGTTGGCATTGTCTCCAAACTGCGCCGTCCGTTGAGCCGCGCTGATGCCGTAATTCCAACCAGCGCTGAGGTTGACCTCCATGATAATGGCCTCGACCAGTACCTGAGGCAGAAGGGTATCCACCTTCACCAGCACTTCACGCAGCTTGGCGATGTCTTTCTTGTTGCCGTAAACGATGAGCGAGTTGGATCGCTGATCCGCCGTGATGCTGACCGTCTGTAACAATTCAGAGAGCCCGCCATAGCCCGAGCCACCCCCGGCTCCACCTCGACCCATGGCATTGAATCGGTTCTGGAAGCTACCCGTGTTGACGGCCGATCCCGGTTGGTTAATGCCACCGCCCAGCTGCTGACCTCCCAAACGTCCAGTATTGCCCAGGCGACCGCCGCCACCTGACTGGTTCATCCCACCACCGAACTGCCCACCGCCGCCAAACTGATTGCCGCCCATACCACCCATGCCGCTCATACCGCCTATACCTCCACGGCGTCCCGCCATACCGCCTCCCATACCACCTCCACCGCCGGCCCCCGCCATACCTCCGCCCGGGGTTCCGCTAATACCACCCCCACCGATAACACTCGTGAGGGTCGCATAGATTTCGTCCACCTTGCCGTACTTGATGGGAATAACCTCGAGCTGAAAGTCCTCTTCTACTTCGATATCGACCTTCGCCAAAATCTCGAGCATCCGCTTCACGTTGATAGCGTAGTCACGCAACACCAGCGTCTTGGTGCTCGCCAGAGCCACGATGCCATTGGCGTTCTTAGCAAATGGGGTAATCGTCGGAACGGCTTCTTCGATGGCCACATGTTTCAGTTGGACCACATGGGTTACAAACTGGCTGGCTTCAGCATACTGATCGGCCGGCTTGTCCGAAAACTTGGCTCCCTCTTGCAACGCTTGAGCCACCGGCACTGCAGTCACGAACTT
>JAPLUH010000445.1:1591-5454 GCA_026397675.1 Verrucomicrobiota bacterium | reverse complement strand
GGAAAAGGCGTTGGTCCTGCAAGTGGGGCATGTGGAGCGGTTCAACCCGGTGTTCAGCTATCTGGAGCAGGCCGCCCCCTTCCCGAAGTTTATCGAATGCCATCGGTTGTCGCCGTTCCCGGCCCGGAGTACGGATATCGGGGTGGTGCTCGACTTGATGATCCACGATCTCGATGTGGTGATGGCGTTTGTGAAGTCGCCGGTGGTGTCGGTGGATGCGGTGGGCATTCCGGTGCTGAGCCGCAGCGAGGACATCGCCAATGCGCGGCTGCGGTTCGCCAATGGTTGCGTGGCCAACCTCACGGCCAGCCGCATCAGTCCGGAGCGGATGCGCAAGATTCGCGTCTTCAGCGGGGGCGATCATCCGGTGTACATCAGCCTCGATTACCGGGTTCAGGAAGGCTTCCTTTACCGATTGGCGCGGGACGGCGAGGAGGAGAGCTCGTTGCTTCGCAAGCTGTTGTCGGCGAAGGAGTCGACGATTGTCAGTGAGTTTGCCGGCAAGCGAATCGTTCGGGAACCGGTACCCATCAATAAGGATGAGCCGTTGAAGCTGGAGTTGTCGGACTTCGTGGCCTGCGTGCGGGAGAGACAGGCGCCGAAGGTGAGTGGAGCTCAGGCTAAGGCGGCGCTGGATGTTGCTTTCGAGATCGTGCGGCAGATTCAGGCGGCGCCGTGATCCGGGTGAGACCGTTGGGTGGATTCGCTTGTGCGATCTCGCCCCGGTCGGGGGGAGAGATAGTGTCTTGGAAGGGCTGTAAGCCGAATTCTGTCTTCCTGGCTTGCGCCAGGGAGAGAGTCATTTCTCTGAGCGACCGATACCCGGAACCCGATCGACTTTCGCCGATACGATGCGGGCCGCATCGAAGGTCCCCTATTTGGTCTTGCTCCCGGAGAGGTTTGCCATGCCCCGCTTCTTACGTCGCGAGCGGTGGTCTCTTAAACCGCCTTTTCACCCTTACCCGACCCTTTCGGCGCGGGCGGTATATTCTCTGTGGCACTGTCTGTCGGCCACGCCTTACGTCGTGACCTCCCGCGTGTATCTCCGGCCTAACCGAAGTTACGTGGCTCCGCGCCCAATGGAGTTCGGACTTTCCTCCCGCGACTTGCGCCGCGAGCGACCCTCCGCCCTTCCAAGACCGGTCCACCGTGGGGGATGAAATCGAGTCTGGCGAGTCGGCAATTTGCCGAGGGTGCATCCGAATTCATCACAGGGATTTTCGGGAGCTCGGGTGAGTGGCAAAATTGGGTGATTTCTAAACAGGAATGGTTGTAGTCAGGCCCCCTTTAGGAGTCCTATTCCTTCAAGCAACCCCGTCAGGCCATGGATGGTGTTGCACACACAACAACAAACGCACTCAAGTCATGAAGACCCTCAAATTGTCCGTGATTCTCGCTTTGGTTTCGGCCGTGTTCGGTGCCACCGCACTTTCCGCAGCGCATTCTCCGCGCGGTGCTTCCAATGAGTCGTCGAAGTCGGCAAAGGGCCACTGCGATTCTAAGGGCGGTGCCTGCTGCAAGAAGGACTGCAAGAAGTAAAAAGAGCCTCAGCTCTGCACCCTGTCAGTAAAATCCGCAGGGGCGAATCGATCAGGCGTTTCCGATCTTCGGAGACGCCTGAATTGTTTTTGGCCAAGGAGCTCGCTGGAAGTGGGCGTCGCTTCTGGTTCAATTCAGGGGCCTGTTCCTGGCGATGGCGGGCCTGTTCAGCCGTTGAGTCGAGCGGTGTCGAATTCGGCCTCCGATGAATCGTTCCGATTTGGGTGGCGAATGAGTACCGAAGGCGTTGGGTGGATTTGATTTGGGTCTGGATGAACGGTTTGTTGTCTCCCGGGGTAAAATCGGATGACACGGCAAAGTTGTCCGGATGGGGGTCTGGGTTGCCGGTGGGACTTGGGGAGAAAGAGCCTGTCTTCGAGGCTGTAGGTATTAAAATCCCTTTAAAAACGCCCTAAAAAGCGCGTGGCACTCCAGATGCTTCACGGCAGGTGTGAACGTCGGAATTTATCAAGCTGCTGCAGCCATGACGGGCAATGCCCGCTGGCAGGAGGCTATTTCCGAGAACTTGGCCTCCGCGACGGTGCCCGGGTTTAAGCGCACGGAGGTCTCCTTTACTAGTCTGGCGTCGGGGTTTGTCCCGCCCGGTGAAGCCGGCAGCCAAATTGACCCCGGCATGCGCTACCAGTTGCCCAATGCCCGGGGTTCGACGGTCTTCTCGGCCGGTGAGTTTCAGGCCACTGGGGTTCCAACCCACGTCGCGATTGAGGGGAACGGCTTTTTTGAAGTGCAGTTGCCCAACGGCGAGTTGGGCTACACCCGCAACGGACAGTTCTCCATCGGGCCGACGGGTGAATTGGTCACTTCGCAGGGTTTTCCGGTCCTCTCAGACGGTGGGGCCGTCCAGTTGGACAACACCGTACCCGGTGCGATCTCCGTCGCGGCCGATGGCACCGTGTCCAAGGGGGCCGCTCCCCGTGGCAAGCTGCGTGTCGTTAATTTTAATGCTCCCAACCGCCTGATGGCGGCCGGTGGCGGCATCTGGAAGTCCACCGATCCGGCGCTGCAAAAGACCGATGCCCCCAATCCCACGCTGCGCGGTGGCGGGCTGGAAGGATCCAACACCTCTGCTGTGGCCGAAATGGTCGGCATGATCCACGCCATGCGCATGTTCGAGGCCAACCAGAAGGTCATCCAAACGCAAGATGACCGCATGGGGCGGGTTATTAATGACCTCGGGGGCGCTCCCAACTAGGCCTGAATCAAATTAAAGAACACCTCCCCGAACCCCATCCTCCATGATTCGAGCCCTTTATTCCTCCGCCGCCGGCATGCAGTCCCAGCAGACGCAGCTCGACGTGATCTCCAACAACCTTGCCAACGTGAACACGACGGGATTCAAGAAATCCCGGCCCGAGTTCCAGGACTTGTTGTACCAGAACGAGCGGCCTTCCGGAGCAGATCAGGGTGCGGGCAACTTGGCGCCGTCCGGAGTCCAGATTGGTCATGGTTCCCAATTGGTGGCCACGGCCAAGGTTTTCACCACCGGAGAACTCACCAACACCGGTAATAAGTTCGACGTGGCCATTCAGGGGGATGGATTCCTCGAGGTTCAGATGCCCGACGGCAGTCGGGCCTTCACCCGCGACGGCGCGTTGAAGCTCAGCAACACCGGTAACTGGGTTACTAGCGATGGACTGCCCTTATTGGGTGGGTTCCAGGCGGTGGCGGCGGGAACAACCGACGTCTCCATTTCACCCGGCGGGACCGTCACCACTCAAGGTGCTCAGGGCAATCAGACCTTCCAGGTCAATCTGGTCCGCTTCATCAACCCTGCGGGGCTTCAGAGTTTGGGTCGCAATTTGTACCGCGAGACCACCGCCTCCGGTCAGGCCGAGCAGGGCAATGCGGCCCAGAATGGGTTCGGCAGTCTCGCTCAAAACTACCTCGAAATGTCCAACGTGAAGGTCGTCGAGGAAATGGTCGGTATGATCGTCGCTCAGCGTGCCTACGAGGTGAACTCGAAGGCGGTTCAAGCGGCCGACGAAATGATGGGTCAGGCCAATAACCTCAAGCGCTGATGAAGCTCTCTCTCTCCATCCTGATCGAGTTGTTGCTGGGTGTGTCATCCCTCGTGGCCCAAGTTTCGGCTCCGACGGTGGCGGCCCCCGAGCCGCTCGTCGCGGTCTTCGCTACGGGTGCAATGGTTCGTTCCGAAGGCGTCTTTTCCACGGACCTCATCCAGGGAATTCCGGCCCTGCCGCGTGTCCGCGTGGCCCCGGCTCCTCAGGTCGGTGCCTGGTCTCAGCTTTCCCGGACTTCTGTTGTCGAGGCATTGCGCATCGCTGGGGTCGATCTTTCGCTCG
>JAPLUH010000445.1:0-1561 GCA_026397675.1 Verrucomicrobiota bacterium | reverse complement strand
CGGTCGTCCGTTGGACCGGTCCAGAATCGGCCCGGATCTCTCGGGCGATGCGAGAATTGGGTGAGGCCGAGGTGCGCGATCAGATTACCCAAGAACTTCAGCGCCGATTTGCCCGCAACGGCGGCGAGATCGAGGTGCGTCTCTCTCGCCCCTGGCGCTCGGTATCCATCCCCGACGAATCCCTGGATATCCGCCTTCTCGATTTACCCACCGCGGGCCTCCAGTCGTTGATTTCTCTCAAGGTGGAGGGGCTGGTGGGAGGTGACGCGGTCGGTTCTTGGTTCCAACCCATCCAGGTCCGTCACTGGTGCGAAGTGCCGGTGGCTGCTGCTGCCCTCCGCCGTGGGCAACCCCTGGTCGAGGTCGAGACCGTGCTCGAGCGTCGGGACGTTTTGGTCTCTCGGGGAATTCTCAAGGCATTGCCCAAAGCGGTTCAGGATTACGAATTGGCCGAGGGCTTGGCTCCGGGTCAGGCCTTTTCCGATCGAACCCTCCGCCTCAAGACCGTGGTCTTCCGTGGGCATCGGGTCGATGCCCGGATCCAGGCGGGCACACTCGAAATCACCACCAAGGTCGAAGCCCTAGAGGACGGATATCCCGGGCAAAGCATCCGGGTGCGCAACCCCCTCTCAAAACGCGAGTTCCGAGGGGTCGTTCAGGGTGAAGACTCTGTTCTAGTTCCCCTGTGAAGCCGGTCTAGCCCCTCTGATGCCCATGAAAGAGTTCCCCCAATTTTGCTGCCCGCTCTTCGCGATCCACGCGTTCGCGGTAACGACCGCCATGACCGCCATGACCGCCATTACCGTCATGACCGTGATACCGATGCCTGTGCTGGGCGCCAATGGATCGTTGTGGACCGAGTCGTCTGCCCGTCTGCTCTTGGCCGATAATCGGGCCCGCAATGTGGGCGACATCCTGACCATCGTGGTCGAAGAGACCAACGAGTCGGCCAAGCAAAACAACACCAAGACCGCCAAGAAGACGGGCATTAGTGCAAGCATCTCGAGCTTCCTCTTCGGTGCAGGCCAAGACAGGTTTTTGAGCCGTGGCGGCAAGTATCCGGCCATGGACATGAAGTCCGACAAAAGCTTCGAGGGAGGCGGCACGATCAATAATTCCGAGCACATCACCGCCCGGATCGCGGTCCGTGTGACGGAGGTGCTGCCCAATGGGCACATGATTCTCGAGGGCCGCCGCATGACCTTAGTGGGTGGCGAGGAGCAGGAAGCCGTGCTCCGCGGATTGGTCCGTCAAGAAGACATCCAGCCTGGCAATACGGTCCTCAGCCACAACATCGCTGACGCCAGTATCAAGTTTGTCTCCAAGGGCGTGGTCTCCGACAGCCAACGCCGCGGCTGGTTCACCCGTGCCTTCGACAAAGTTACCCCGTTCTGATCATGCGCCTCCACCGAGTTTCATCCTGTTGGACTGCGCTAGATCGCTGGACCCGAGCGTTCGCGCTTCTAGGCCTCTTGTGCTGCTCACAGGCGCTGGCCTTGGGCACCCGGGTTAAAGACTTAGTCATGGTCGCCGGGGCACGTGACAACCAGTTGGTGGGTTA
>JAPLUH010000274.1 GCA_026397675.1 Verrucomicrobiota bacterium | reverse complement strand
CCAAGTACACCCAAGAGGCTTCGTCGGTGAGTCGGGGCAATCCTGTGGCGGTCACCAACACCGTCCGCCTAGAGATGCGCTCCATGAGCGGTTCAATGGCCGACCATCCCATCATCCGAAAGAGCGAGCGTCGGACGATGCCCAATGACGCCCGCATCGACTTCGCCTTCCGCTACCTAGTCACCCTCGAGACGGTGACTCGACAGTCTGTGCTGGTGCCAGGAGCCACTCAACTGCCTGCCGACACCATGGCTGGCAGTGTGTCCGAGGTTCGCATGATTTTGGAGTGGCCTCTGCAGCGCACCGGCGCCAATCCCAACCAGTACCGGCTGGGCCTCAACCGCCGGGAATTCCGCACCGAGGTGTTGGGCCAACCGACGCGCTTGCGTGGCAATGTCCCTCAAGATCTCAGCTACTTCGGAGACATCGTCTATCCCTTCAATCCGGTTCCGGAGACTCCGGGGCCTAACGTGATTCACTTCTACCGGTTCCTACCGGGTGCCCTGTGATCCTATGAACCTTTCCCTTGTTCAAACGGGCACTGTGATGCGCTCCGACTTCCGGCAACCTCGGCGTCGCACCGGAGCCTTCTCCCTGCTGGAGTTGATGATCGCCGTGGGCTTGCTCACGCTCATTATTGCCGCGCTCTATGCGATGTTCGATCAGACCCAGAAGGCCTTCCGGCAGAGCTTGAACCAGGCCGACTTGTCCGAGGGTGGTCGCTCGGCCCTCGACCTCATGGTGCGCACTATTGAGCGGGCCGCCTCCCCTCAAGTGGAGGACGCGCTGCACCTGGTGGTGCGCCCCGCCAACGCCACCGGCTACGAACTGGTGTTCGCCGGAGATGCCACCCAGGCCAATCGCACGCAACCGCTGCGCTTCGACGAACTGTTTTTCACTTATCCGGCCAGTGCAGGACGTTGGCATGTGGGCGGTCTCTTCATTGGCACTCTCGATGCAGGTCCCGTCGTCTCCACGCCGGTGCCTGGCCTGGGTTCGCTCTACCTCTACGACGAGGCGCTGCCCAACTCCAACCTCGTCCAAGTGCTCGACGGCCGAGGTAGCCTCGGGGCCCGTGTGCGAGATCTGGCCTCACCGGCCACCGTTCCGCCTTATCGACTCACCGGCACTGCGGCGCTGCGGACCAACCTCATCACCGATCGCCTGCGGGTTCCGACGTATCCCGCCGGCGAGACCCGCGAAGCCCGTCGCGATGCGGTCAAACTGCTGGAAGGGGTTCTTCAGTGCCGCATTACTGCCTTTGATGCCGATGGCCGGCCCTTTGATGCCAATCATCCGGTGCTTTACGATGTGAATTTCCCACGGGTCGGTGTGAACACCAACGTGCCGCGCCACTACCCGGTCACCCCGGTCGCTTGGCGAAATCAAGTGGGTAATGTCTCACGCCCACTGCCCATCGAGGTGATTAACGTCAACTCGGACACCGCTCAGGTGAGCACCTTCTTCCGCGGACCCAATCTTCCGGCCTCCATCGAGATTGAAATCACCTTGCTTGATGGCAAGCAGTTGGATCAGTTCCGCTCCCTGCCGGACAATGTTCAAGCCCGCAACCGGTGGCTGGCGAACAACGCCGGCGCCCTCCAGACCCTCCGCCAGAGGGTCGTCCTCCGCACCGCGCCCCAATGAAACGCCTTTCCCCCCAATCCAGCCGGCGCGGTGTGGCGCTGGTCATCACCCTGATCATGCTGTCGGTGGTGACCATCACCGCCGTCGCCTTCCTGATGGTGGCCCGCCGCGAGCGATCCGCCGTGGCCGCGGCCGGTGAGCAGGCCGATGTGCGCATCGCCGCCGACGCCGCGCTGAACCGCGCCCGCGCCCGGATCTTGGCTCAGATCGCTTCGTCAGGAATGCGGGAGTCGCCCACGCTGTTCGTCTCCACCAATTTCATTGCGCCCTTTTATACTCGGGGCTTCACCGCCGCCGGCCAGGGGTTGCCGTTGGGTGCCGCTCAGTCCAATCAATGGTACTCGGCACTGGCCAATGTTTCTTATCTGTACCAAGGCCGCCCGTTCGACCTGAACAACACGGCCGAGATCCTCGAGTATCGACGGATGCTGGCCAACTTGTACTACGACCCGCGAGTCCCGGTGGTCGCTCGCATTGGGCGCATGGACACTCGGGCCGATTCGTTCGAAGACCGCTTTTACCTCGACCTCAATCGCAACGGGCGCTTCGAAACCAATGGTTACATCCTCCAGCGTGAAGCTAATGGAACGCCGTCTCGAGATAAGGCCGGCAAAACGCTTCCACCGGTGTGGCACGTGGGTGATCCCGAGTGGATTGGTGTGTTGGCCGATCCGGACCGCCCGCACTCGGGCAACAATCGCTTCTTGTACCGCATCGCCTACCTGGTGGTTCCGGCCGATCAGACGGTTGACCTCAACTATTCCCATAATCAGGCCCGCAATCCGGATGCCACCTCCAGTCAGTTCTTCCGCAACCAAGGCGTGGCGCCGTGGGAACTCAACATGGCCGGCCTGTTCCGGGACCTGAACACCAACCTGTGGCAGACATACGCTTACTCCACTAATGCGGCGAACACCGGCCTGACCTTCGAGCATGCCCTCAACCTCTGGACTCATCGTCAAGTGGCGACCGTGTCCGGCCGCGCGACCGCGCAGGACATCCTTGCCGAAGACTCCCGTCCCCAGTTGGGGGTCGCTGGAGACACCGCAGCGGCCTCGAGGGTGCTGCCGCTCAACGGCGTGGATGACCTCTCCGATGGTCCGCTCATCCAAAGCTTGGCCCAGGTGCGAAATCCTCGCCTGCTCAATGACGGCGACAACGTCACTCGGCGTTGGTCCGGAGGTGATGTCGCCAATCCCTACCTGACACCCTTCTCGCTGCTGAGTGATACGACGCTGCTCCCGCTGGGGGCCAACCGAGTCATTTGGACCAATCTGGATACCCGTCGCACTGCGTTTGCCGGCCAATTGGTTTCGACCGTCCAAGCCTCCAATTCTACCTACAACGCCTACACCTTTTACCGACTACTCGGGTCGGTGGGCACCGACAGTTCCGATGGTCGCATTGAGATCGGTGTCGATCTGGCCAATCGCTACTACCGTCGATCCAAGCTGAACCTGAATTATCAGGTGCTCGATGCGGAGGGGACCCAATCTTACAGCGCCAACGTGGTCTCCACCAATGGAGCTTCGGGTACTGCGGCCCGTGCCACGGCATTGGTGCCCTGGACCGCCCGCACATGGGTCTCGTTGGCGGGCGATCGTCTGCTGCGCAAGGAGTTCTCCAACGGCCTGCCCGAGTTGGGTGATTTCAACTTCTACGATCCGGCCAACCCCAGCTCCAAGCTGGCCGTGCCCAAGGCGAAAGAGGAGGTCGCTCACGGAGTCGCCATCGCCGGAAGCTACTGGGTGACCAACGCCGTGGGTTCCCGCGGGCAAAACAGAGTGGTCTCCAAGACCAACCACACCTGGTCGGCCAAGCTCCACCGGCTGCTTCAGTTGGCCGCCAACATTCATGAGGTGCGGACCAATATTGTGGGCGGGCTCAATGTGGAACCGTTCCCCCCGCACGTCTTCCGTCCCACCTTCTATCGCGAAGACCAAGACGACCCGCTCAACCCGGGCAAGAAGCTCTCCGTCGTCCGCTTGGCCGGGTTGGAAGAAGTAACCAATGCATTCACCCAGGTGCTGAACACCGCCTGGACCAACTGGATGGATTTCGAGAATCCCATCGACGTGGCCAGCTTGAGCACCGATCCGTCGCTGCCCACCCGGACCAACGTCTTCGGCATTCCGTACCTTGTCGGGACCAAGCAGAACCAAACCGGTCCCAACGCCCTGGGCTTACCCAAGTTCAATGAAGCGTTCTGGCAAACCCGCGTTCGCACCGGTCGACGTTTGCTCCTCGAGCGCCAGCCCAATGGAGCCGTGCGCCCCACTAACGAGACGTCTTTAAGCGCCCTCGGTGTGGTGAAGTACGGTCAGTACACCTTTCAGGTCGTCAACACCGCGGCAGCGGAGGGTTGGAACTCCTACTTGCAGGCCTTCCCGGCCAATCGGTCGCTGCGACTCATTGCCACCAACTGGACCGAGGTGTGTCTGTACGATACCAGCCTGGCCACCGTCGCTCAGCCCTTGGGTCAACCGCTCTTCATCCCCCAACCGCTTAACCCCAACCTGCCGCTGAGTGGTCAGAACCCCATGGTGTACAATCGGACCAACTACGCGTTGCAAGTGGGCAATGTGGTTCGCATTGGCAATGGCAACACCGGGTACAAGTCCCGATGGGATGCTCAAGAATACATCCCGGCGCTCAACACCAACTCCGTCTTCGGCTTGGTGTACAATCCCGTGATCGGCCGTGTTTTCCCGCTCACCGAGACCAACAATCCCCTAGCTATGTTCCCCATGCCGGGCACCCGTCCGGATCGGTTGCTGCCGAAGCTCACCCTGGCTGTGACCAATCGATTGGTCTTCGCCATCGTGGATGACAGTTTCGTCCCGGCCCGTCTGCTCGACTTCGTCAATATCAAGAGCGGGACCTTAGAGAGTAACTTGCTGGAGAACTTGATGTACACGGCCAACGGTACTCTCCCGGGTAGTAATGGAGATGCTGGTCTCGATCAGGGCTTCGACAACACCGGTGGCAGTTTGGGCGGAGGCGCTGGCTCGGTTACCCCATTTCGGATGGCGGACTTGTGGCAAACCAATTTCCTGGCCGGCCGGGTCATTCCTTCGGGCTTTGAGAACCAGTTCTCCGCTTCGCTGAATCCGCTCCGGGTACTGCAATTCTGGGAAGCCCCAGTGGTGCCCGGTGTCATCACCACGGGAGACCCCCGTCTGGATGCCAGTTTGGGTCTGCGGGCTTTCCTTTATGGCATCAATTCGGTGCCGCGCAGTTCACAAGTCATTGCCCGACGCGAACTGGATCGACTGCTGGCCTCGGGTGGCAACATCAACGGAAACCGGATTCAGGTGGGCTTCAACCCGGTGGGCGAGGTTCACCTCACCGATCGGCGCATGGCCAACGATCCGATGGTTCATTACACCAAGGAAGATCTCCAACCTGGTGGACTAGTTTATACTTACCCCGAGGGTTACTGGAAGTTCTACGCTGATGTCTATCACGATCGTCGACCTGAAATGTACCAAGGTTTGCAATTGGATCCGAGCATCTCGGAAGGGCGAATAGCGGAGCCCAGCGGTGACTATTTGGTGACCTATGTGAACCGCACCAATCGTGTCGCGGCCCCCTCCAAGTTCATCAATGCCTATGCGCCTTGGGGAGTCACCGCGAATCTGGGCACCGGAATTCTTTCGCCAGCCCTGGCCGTGGACATGGCCTACAAAGACCCTCTGGTGACCAACAGCGCCGCGTGGTCTTTCCCAACTCCGACCAACGCCTTCGCCTCCATTGGGCAACTGGGCCGAATTCATCGAGGTACTCCGTGGCAGACAGTTTATCTGAAGAGCTCGATCGCTAACATCGAGAGCGACGGCGAAGATCACATCGCGGATCGCCACCACTGGAAATGGTGGTCCGGTAGCTACGGTACGCACCCCACCAACGACTGGGCGTTGCTCGACACCTTCTCGACGGCACTCACCGAGAACGCAGCGCGCGGCCAGATCGGCGTCAACCAGACCAACTTGTCGGCCTGGTCGGCGATCTTGTCAGGGGTTCCGGCCCTGCGCCGGCTCAATAATGACGGCAACAACTTGGTGGCCACCGTGCTGGATCCGGCTGGAGGTAATGGTGGCTCGTTTGTTCAAAAAATCGTCGCTGGATACACCACGACCAACGGTGTCTTCCGCCACGGCATCGCATCGGGCTTCGTCCACACCAATGGTTGGCCGGGAGATTCGTTCATCAACGTCACCGGATCCAATGGTAAGGCAGTTACCATTTTGAAGCCCCGTCGTTCACTGCCGCGGTTCCGATCGGTCGGTGAGATTTGCTCGGTCGAAACGCTGTCGGTCGGTTCGCCCTTGTTGGAAAACGTGGAGTACGACGAGTCCAATCCGGGTCGCACCTTCCGCCCCGTCCCGGACGAGGTCGTCGAGCGCATCCCGCAGCAAATCCTCTCGCTGCTCAAGGCCGAGGAGCCGCGGTATATCATTTACGCGTGGGCCCAGACCTTGAAGCCAGCTCCGGGAGCGGTGGTCACCGCACCGGGTCCCTTCTTCGGCCTGTCCACCAACTACGTTGTCACCGGCGAGTTCGCCACCAAGACCGTCTTGCGATTCGAGGGAGCCCTCTCCACGAACGCCCCGGTCACCCAAACCCTGCGCTCGGTGGTGGAAGACCACCGTGTGCTGACCACGGACTGAACGCCGTTATCCCGTTTTCGTCATGCGCCCGTTTCGAAGCCTGATTATTGCCATCGCCTTGGCGGTGGGTTCCCTGGGGCTGTACCGCTGGGTACAGCCACCCGCCGTGGACCCCGCTTCCTCGGCCTCCGGGCTCACCGCGCCGCCCACTGGCCCTGCCGTGGCCTCGGCCTTCGGTCGCTCCATGGCCGTCTCGGCCCATGTGGCCGCCAAGCGCCTGCGGGTTCGCCCGCTCACGGCTGGCCAGCGCCCGGCACCGCAGGATTCTGAATTTCCTTGGCGCTCCAGCAACACCACGAAGACGGTGGATCAGTTGAGGAACGATCCGCGCGCCTTGGTGCTGCGCAATGCCCTGATTGACACTCGAACGGGCGAACCGCTGCCGTTGCCCGAGTCGCTGGTGGCGGGCCCAGAACCCGGTTTCCATATTGTTCAATTCGCCCAAGAGCCCGACGCGGGGTCCCGTCGTCGATTGGAAGAGCAGCAGTTGCACGTCGTCTCGTACCTGCCGGTCAATGCCTTCCTGGTGAAGGGTTCCGACGAGTCGGTCGAGCGCTTGGCCCTCGACGCCGACATCGCTTCGGTCTCGCCCTGGCATCCCGCCTTCAAACTCGAACCAGAACTGCTCACTCAAGTTATCGACGGTCGGCCGCTGGAGGCGGGCGATCGACTCATGCTCTCTCTGACCGATCCTGATGCGTTCTCGCGTTTGGAGTCGCTCGGGGTTCGCGAGGTCACTCGTCAGCGCAGCCCGTTCGGCACGCTCGTCACGGTCGATGTGCCGCCCGACGCGCTCCTCTCACTGGCTCAATCGCCCGAGGTGCATTTGATCGAGAAGGCCCACCGCCGCGAACTGCTCAATGATCGCTCGGCCTACCTGCTCGGGAGCGCCACGGATATCACCAATACGGTGTCCTATCGGGGTCTCACTGGCAGCAACGTGGTGATTAATGTCAATGACTCGGGCATCGACTGGACTCACCCCGACCTGACCACCAACCGCGTCTTCTCGGTCGGATCCCAGACCAACCTCCTGACCGACCGCGACGGCCACGGCACCCATGTGGCCGGGACCATCGCCGGCAGCGGGGTTCGTTCGCGCGAGATTCAGGGGCCCGCCCAGGGTTCGGTGACCAATGCTCAGTTCCGCGGTCACGCCCCCAACGCCAAGCTCTTCATTCTCCCCATCGACCTCCAAACCGGGCCGACCATCTCGGATGCCTTCTTGCAGGAGCAGGCCGCCATGACCAACGCCCTCATCTCCAACAACAGTTGGGGCTATCGGGGCGCTTACGAGTACAACTCCATTTCGGCCAGTTACGATGCTGCCTCGCGGGATGCCTTGCCCGAAATTTCCGGTGAGCAACCGGTGCTCTTCGTCTTCGCCGCCGGCAACTCCGGACAAGGCGGCAACAATGGTGTCGGCGGTTTGCGCGGGTCGGTGACCGTACCGGGCAACGCTAAGAACGTCATCACCGTGGGTGCGCTGGAAACCAAGCGCAACCTCACCAACGCGGTGGTGACCGACGATGAAGGCCATGTGATCTGGGCGGGCGGTAAGCAATTTCGTGAACCGAGCACCAATGCCGAATTGACCACCAACCTGGTGCTCCGCGCCAGCACCGACACCGACACCGAAGTGGCCAATTTTTCTAGCCGCGGCAATGTGGGCATTGGTATCGAAGGCAGTTACGGCCGCTTCAAGCCTGACGTGGTTGCGCCCGGTTCTCAAATTCTCTCAGCGCGTTCGGCCCAGTGGAAACTCGAGGATGAATACGACACCAATTCGGTGCAGTACGCCGTGTTCGACGACCTCAACCGCCCGGTGGCTCCGTGGTACCGATTTTTGTCCGGCACCAGTATGGCCGCACCGGCCGTGTCGGGCCTGTTGGCTCAAATCCAGGAGTTCTGGCATCGCCCCGGTATCAACTTGCCGAGGTATATCGAGGCGGCGGCCTACAAGGCGTTGGTCATTAACAGCGCGCGTCCCTCGTCCGATATTTACGCACCCAACTTCCGCTCGGTGATGAATTACGCAGGGTGGGGGCAGCCCAGTTTGCCGCGCGCCCTCGACAGCGGGGTGCGCCTGACCCGCGCCGACGGGGCGATCGTTGAGTTGGCGGGTTTCGCTGGTGAACTCACCACCGGGGCCAGTCAATTACTGCGATTGAAGCTCACCACCAACGAGGTGTCCGCCACGGGTGCGTTTCACTTCACGCTGGTCTGGACCGATCCTCCAGGCAATCCGGCTGCAGGTCTCAAGTTGGTTAATGATTTGGACCTCATCGTGTCCAATACCGTCACGGGTGAGGTATTCGTCGGTAACGACATGGCACGCACTGGATATACTGCCGGTCGAGCGGGCACCAATGCCTTCGAGGTGGTCGAGGTCGGTGTGACCAATTCGATCTTTGATTCGGTCAACAATGTGGAGCGCGTGGTACTCGAACCCCCGCTGGCCAGCGAGTACATCATCCAGGTGGTGGCGCGTCGGGTGAACGTCAACGCTCTGGCCTCTCGCGAAATTCAGAATCTCCAGAACCGCACCAACATTGTTCAGGACTTCGTGGTGGCCCTCTCGTCGGACGCAGCCACGGGCAACGACATCGTGGCTACGGCCGAGTACGTCAGCGGGTCAGCGGGTGGTTTTGGGCCTATCCAACCGCCCGCCGTTTCTGTGGTGGCCACCAATGGCATTCCAGTTTCGGCTTCCCGGGTCGGGGCACAGTCTCCCTTGGTCGGTGGTGCGGTGGGGCAAGCCGCTCAATGGCATTTCTTCGTCTTCACTAACCTCTTTAATCCCGAGGCGGCGGCGGTCACCGGATTGACCAATGGTCAGTATGTCGAGTTTGTCATTTCCTCGGCCGCCAACCTGGCCCGTCCGCGCGGGCCCGGGGCCTCAGGAAACCGCCTGCGTGACCGTGTTCTGGGACCGGACTTGGACTTGTACATGTCCACCGATCCTGGCCTGACCAACCTCCAGGCCTCAGCACTGGCCTCGGCGTATCGTTCCACCCAGCAGGGGTTCGAGGAGCGCATTGAGATCACCAACGCCCCGGCCACGGGCGAGGTGTATTACATCGGCGTGAAGGCCGAAGATCAGCAGGGCGGTGAATTTGAATTGGTGATTCGCAGCAGCGATCAGCCCTTCCACATCCAGGGAGCTAATGGCTACAGCCTGCTCATGACCCCCATTGGCAGCGGGCGCTCCATTCCTGATGGCAGCCCGGATGCGCCGGGTGTGGTTCGCTACTTCGGCACAGGTCCTGCCGGGATTACTCGCAACGTGACCTTCATTCAGTCCCTCGGGCACGAGAACTTCTTCGACCTCCAAGGGACCCTCGTCCACGCAGGGTATGGAGTGACCATTAATAACCGCCGGTCCATTCGTGATTACGGCACAGGATTGACCCAGGCATCCGGTCCGGTCATGGGACTTTACGATGACATCCCAGGCTTGCGCTTCCCTGGCGGTCAGCCGTCCGACGGTCCCAGTACCACCCTCCTCGACTTCGCAGGTTTGGGCAGCATGGGTTCGTGGAATTACCTCCTGCAGGATGACGTTTTGGGCAATTCTGGCACTCTCAACTCGGTGCAGCTTCAGGTGCAGCCGCAGGTGCTGCCGGCCTTCGAAGACCGTGTCTTCGAGAACGTCTGTGTCTCGCCGCGGGGCTACGATTTCCGTCTGCGCATCGTGCCTCCGGATGCCAGTCGACTCATTATTGAGGTGACCAACATGGTCCCCGCCAACCTCCCGCTGGAGGTGTACATTCGCCGCGAAGCGTTCCCCGACCCCGACAATTTGGAGGCCAACGACCGCGTGGCGACGTTGCTCGGGCCCGGCATCATAAGCATTTCCGTGCGGGACGTTCCCGCCCTCCAGGCTGGCACCTACTTCGTGCTCTTCCACAACCCGTCCGGGGTGGAGCTCTGCTTTGATGTCGCCATTTACGGTGAGCGCAATTTGTCCTCGAAGTTTACCCGTACCATTGAAGGGCGGTCGGCGTCCTTGGCCGATGTCGCCCGGACGGTGACTTCAGTTCAGGTCGATGATGCGCGTCCGGTCTCCGATGTGCAGGTGGGTGTTCGAGTCGAACACGCCCGCGTCTCCGATCTGGC
>JAPLUH010000198.1 GCA_026397675.1 Verrucomicrobiota bacterium | reverse complement strand
GGTTCAGCGGCGGCAACAAGTACCTATTCCCCGGAGTCGGTGGCCCTGAAATTCTCAACTTCTTTCACTGGCTCGGCGCCGTGATCACCACAGTAGGAGTTATTGGTCAGAAATGGACCCCGGTACGCCGAGTGGTAGATCGCGCCGGTGCCATGGTGCCCATTCCCAAGTTGTGTCTGGCCTTGGTCGTAAAACCCGGAGGCCACGGAGAATTGGCCGGGATGTTTACTGGAACCCCCGAAGCTGCCTGGGATCAGGCTGCCGACTTGTCGGCCCAAACGCACATCGAATGGAAGGATCGCCAATTCCACACCATTCTCAGCTGTGCGCCGGCCATGTATGATGAGCTGTGGGTCGGGGCCAAGTGCATGTACAAACTAGAGCCGGTCCTGGCTCCGGGTGGCGAACTCATCATCTATGCGCCCCACCTCCATGAGGTCAGTGTGGTCCATGGAGCGCTGATTCGGCAGGTCGGCTACCACTGCCGCGACTACTTCCTAAAACAATGGGATCACTTCAAGGATTTCCCGTGGGGAACCCTGGCCCACAGCACCCATGTCTTCGGACAGGGCACCTACGAAAACGGAGTTGAAACACGTCGAGCCCGGGTGACGCTGGCCACTGGAATACCAGAATCGGTGTGCCGCGAAATCAACCTGGGCTACCGGGACTGGCGCACCATTGATCCAGCCCAATTCGAGGGGCGGGAGTCCGAGGGCATTCTGTATGTTCCCAAAGCCGGAGAAACCCTGTACCGAGTTCGTACCTAAAGCCGCACTCACGCTGACTGCAAAGAATCTGTCACACCGTTGACACCTCACAGCTAGAAGTCGGATTCTTGCGAAGCCTCTGCGAGTCGAACTCATCCATGGCCACTGCCCCATCGGTTCACACCAATTTCAGGGATGCCTACTGCCACCACCATGGTTGCAGTCTGGCTGCCTTTGAGCGTCATCTGTTGTTGAGGATCGTCCCACTGCTGTTCCGCCCGTTGGCGGCCCTTAGCTTTTGGATAAACCCGGAGATTTTCGCCAGCGAACTCGAGGTAATCCGTAACGCCGCTCCGGCGCGCACCGGTCGAGATGTCAATGCGGCCGCCCAAGACTTGGTGCACCTACGATTCGTCGAGAATAGCTTCCGACGTTCCATCGGGATGCGAGGCCGCTCAGAAGCAGTGGTCGAGGCCTGGAACCAGGTGAAGGCCACGGTCGATCGACCGACCACCCCCGATCATCCGTCTATCGGTTTCGCTGCGGGCGCGTCCCACCTTTCGGCAGCGTCCCGCTCGGCCGCGTTAGGACGCAACGATTCGGCCCTGACCATCCGGACCCTCCGCAGAGTTCATCAAGAGGTCTCGTCAGGGAAACCCATCCCCGAGATTCTTTCCGCTGAAGGACTCACTCACGATCAGTTGCTCAGCCTCTTGAATCGAAACCTCGCGGCGTTCAGCGGGTTCGCGGACCTCCGAGATCAGCTGCTCGGGCAACAAAGCCCGAACACGACCCTCCCGCCGAGCGGAGAGGTGGCTCAGAGCTCCCCCCAGAAGCGTCCCTCCCGATCCATTTCATGAAACCCACCCTCCGTGTCGGCATTATCGGCGGCGGCCTCATGGGCCGCGAGGCTGCCAGCGCGTTTGCCCGCTGGTTCGTCCTCAACAACTTCCCCGTGCAAGTAGAGTTGGTCGCGGTCTGTGACCTTCAACCCACCCTACTCGACTGGTTCCGCCAAATCCCAACAGTCAAACTGCTCACCCCGGACCACCACCAACTCCTCGCCTCACCCGAGGTGGATGTCGTGTACGTGGCCGTGCCCCACAACCTTCACGAAGCCATCTACCTCGACGTATTGGCCGCCGGAAAGGATTTGTTGGCCGAGAAACCCTTCGGCATCGATCTGGCAGCCGCCCGACGCATCCGCGATGCGGCCGCCAAGTCCGGTCGGTTCGTGCGCTGCAGCTCCGAGTTTCCGTTCCTGCCGGGAGTTCAAAGAGTTGTCGAGTGGGCTCAATCTGGCGCCATGGGCAAACCCCTGGAAGTGCGCTCCTGCTTCTGGCATGCGAGCGACCTCGATCCGACCAAGCCAGTGAATTGGAAGCGTCAGGTCCGCACCTGCGGGGCCATCGGCGTGATGGGCGACCTAGGAATGCACGTCGTCCATGTTCCCTTCCGCCTCGGATGGTTCCCGAACCGAGTCTATGCCCAGTTGCAAAAGATTTATCACGAGCGCCCCGACGGCAAAGGAGGTATGGCCCCCTGCGACACTTGGGACAACGCCATGCTCCACACCGAGGCCACTATAAACGGCATCGAGACCCCCATGCGCTTCGAGATGAAGCGGTTGGCGCCAGGAGCCACCAACACCTGGTCCATCGAGATCCTCGGCACCGACGGCGGCATGCGTTACTCCACCGCTGAACCAAAGACGCTCTGGAAGTTCGACCGCTCGAAAGAGCAGTGGTGGAGCCGCACGGACCTCGGATTCCAGACGCCGTTCCCCACGATCACCGGGGGCATCTTCGAGCTCGGCTTCCCGGACTGTTTTCTGCAGATGTGGGCCGCCTTCGCGGCTGAACACGCTGGGGCCCTCGGCAACCGCTTTGGTTGTGTCACCCCGGACGAAGCAGTCCGAAGCCACGAACTCTTTGAAGCCGCATTGGCTTCTCATGCCCAACGCGCGGCTGTAATCCCCGGCTGAGTTCCGTCATCCGCTCCCGCTCCATGCCTCGTCGCACCCAATCACTACCCTCTCCCTCGTCCACTGCCTCGTTGATCCTCCGCCGGACCTCTCTGAGGCCCCGGTTGGCCATCATTCTCGGCAGTGGCTTTGGCCCCATCGCCCAGTCCGTTTCGGTGGACCGAGAATTCTCCTATCGAGACATGCCTGGCTTCCCCGTTGGAAGCGCCCCAGGGCATGAGGGACGACTGCGGATCGGAACCTGGCATTCGGTGCCCGTGGCCGTGCTCAGTGGACGGGCTCACTACTATGAAGGGTTTGAACCCAACGAAGTGGTCTTTCCCACTCGAGTCCTTGCGGCCATGGGTGTCGAGACGCTGCTGGTGACCAATGCTGCGGGCGGCATTCACCCCAAGTTCCGCGTCGGTGATTTCATGATCCTGAACGACCACATTAATTTCCTGGGCATGAATCCGCTCCGAGGAGCGGTCGCCGAGGGCGAAACCCGTTTCGTCGACATGACACGGACCTACGATCCGGAACTGCAAACGCATTTGAAAGCAGCGGCGCGGTCGATCCGTCTGCCGGTCCGCGAGGGTGTCTATCTGGCCGTTTCCGGTCCCAGTTTTGAAACACCGGCCGAGATCCGGGCCTTCCGCAGCTGGGGCGCCGATGCTGTGGGAATGAGCACCGTGCCGGAAGTCATCGCGGCCCGCCAATGCGGGTTGCGGGTGGCCGGATGCAGTTGCATCACCAACGCGGCGGCCGGTTTAGGCGGAAAAACTCAAGTCGTCTCTGCCCAAGAAGTTCTTGAAGTAGCCAAAGCCCAAGAACAGCGGGCCAGCGAGTGGATCGGGGCCTTTGTGCAACGGATCGGCACGAAGGAAACCGCCTCCGAGCCCCCTTCGCCCACACCTCGCCAGGTTCGGCCTCGTCAAAAAAATCCGTAACCTTTGGCTCCGCCGGAACGTTGGGACAGTGACCTCCGTTCCGTTCCGTTTTCCGCGACAACGCTGTTCATGCGACTTCTCTACAACATTCTCTTCAACATCGGGTTCGCCCTGTCGGCTCCGTGGTATTTCCTTAAGATGTACCGTCGCGGGTCCTGGCAGGCCGGGTTCGGCGAGCGCTTCGGCCTGTATGACGCCAAGCTCAAGCAGGCCCTGACGAACCGTCAGATAATCTGGTTCCATGCGGTGAGCGTCGGCGAGGTGAACGTGTGCACGCAGTTGATCCGGGCCATGGAACCGCTGCTGCCCTTGCACAAGATCGTTGTCTCCACGACAACTTCGACGGGCATGGGCCTCCTGCGTGACCACCTTCCAGCGCATATTACCAAGGTCTACTACCCCATCGATCGCCGGAAACACATCCAACGCGCCATCGGCCTCATCAACCCCGAAGTGGTCATTCTGGTGGAGGCCGAGATCTGGCCCAATTTTCTGTGGAGTCTCCAACGCCGTGGGGTCCCGTATTTCTTGGTCAATGCTCGCCTCTCGGAGCGCTCCTTCCGGGGCTACCGCCGGTTTGGGTTCCTCTTCCGGGAT
>JAPLUH010000238.1 GCA_026397675.1 Verrucomicrobiota bacterium | reverse complement strand
GCCCGCTGTGGGTCTGACCGTCGACGGTCTCGACCTCGACGTTCTCATAGCCCTGTCCGATGATCTCGTTGGGGTTGATGACGTTGTGCAGGAGCGCATCGAGCGAACTACGACCGACGCCCGTCAAATCGGGCCCCACCGCTGCGCCTTCTCCGTGCAACTGGTGACAGAGCAGGCACGTCTTGGCGGCGAGCTCGTGCCCCGCCTTTAAATCCACAGGGCCATCGATCACCACCTTCCGCTTGGCGGCGATGCGCTGAAGGATCTCCGGGCCGGAAGCCTGGAAACGCCCGAACAGACGACCCGCCTTCTCGCGTTCATCCGGATTCTGCGAACCCAACAACGAGCGCACCGTCGTGGCGGGAATGTCGGCCTTGGCGATCTCTCCCCGGTCGAGGGCGTTGTAGAGGGCCCACTTCCAGGCGCCCCGAGTGGTGGAGAACTGGGCGGCAGCCGTGCGCACCGCCGGGGTCATGGCCTTCCAGTGAGCAAGCAACTGGCGAGCGGTTTCGTCATTACCCGTCTCGGCCAACACGCGGATGGCGGCCACGCGGAGCGCATCGGAAGCATCAGATCCCGCCAAGGCCAGCAGCGCCCGCCGCCCCTCTTCGCCGCGCTGATTGCGGAGCCCTTGGATCGCTTCCAGTCGTTCGGTCTCTGGGAGGGCTGTGTCACCCACACGTGCCAACTGCGCCCGCAGTGCGCCGACATCGCCCCACAAGGCGCCCAGCTGCCGGGCCTTGCCCACAGTGGCAAGATTCGAGCTGGAGAGGAGTTTCTGGAGCAGCGCCTCCGTGGGTTTGGTGGGAGCCAAAGCCTTGCCCCGCTGACCATCGATCAGGCCATCCAGCAGGTATGGGATCAGCGGCGAGGCCGAGTCGAGGGACTGAACGATCTCCAGCGTCTTGTCCACGAGCCAATCCTTCCGGGCGTCGCAGAAACGGCGGACCATCTTGTAGGCCAGTTTGCCGGACATGGGCAGGTAGCGTTCTCCCTTCTCCTGGAACCAGGCGGCCGTGATGTTGGGGTCGTAGAGCAAGTTGGGCTCAAGGGCCATCCACAACAAAAAGGGCAAGTCGCGATCCGTAGAAGCCTTGGCGGTCCCGAGAAGCTTCTCGGCCACCGACGTCACCGCCGGGCCCAGAACAGCGATGTCGTGGGTCGGGGCCGTATTGACCGTCAACGAGCCGCCGGAAAACTGACGCAAGGCCGTAGCCACTGCGGCCAGCACGGTCGGATTTTCATCGGTGGCCAACAATTCGAGACGCTTGTGGACTCGCTCGGTGATGCGGTTGTTCTCACCGCTGAAACGCGCCGCCCACATGCGCAGCGACGGCACGGACGTATCGGCCGCCTCGTCCAAGACCACATCATCGGCCAAGCCCGCGCTGAACAAGGTCCAGAGGGCGGCCAAGCGGGCATCTTCGGAGCCCGAAGACTTCAGGCGGGTGAAGAGTACGGATTTCTGAGAAGCAATATCCTGGCGTTCAGAAAGAATTCGCTGGGCCATGCGACGGTGCCAGACGTTGGAATGACCCAAGGTCTGAACCAGTTCAACGGTGCTCCGCTCGGACAAGGCGAGCCCAGCAGGCCGCGACGGCACGGGCCGACCGGGCTGGTCTCCGGCCCAAACAATGCGCCAAATGCGTCCACGCTCACGATCCACGCCTTCCGGGTCGGCTCCGGCATTTTGATAGCAGGGGTACTTGTCGTACCAGTCCATCACCCACACCGCGCCGTCGGGGCCAGTTTGCATGCTTACCGGCATGAACCACCCGTCGTTGGCCCGCAAAAAATCACCATCAGCCGAGGCAAGGAACGTGCTGCCCCGAGGGGTCAATCGATCGCGATGAATGGCATTGTCATGGATGTTTCCCTGGAGGGCCATGCCGCGGAACTCCGCCGGATACTGATCGCCCTGATAAATATTCACACCGGCGTACGCCGCCATGGAGTGCTTGTGGTCGACGATGCTCGGGAGCAGGTCGTAGGCGTAGGGATAGGGCGGCTGCCCTGCCTGGCGCTGGTAGAGACCTCCCGGAGCGAGGTGAAAAAAATGATCGATGACGCAGGCGCTGACGAAGGCGTTGCCCCGGGCGTCGAAGTCGACCCCCCACGGATTGGATGTGCCCTCGGCGAAGATCTCCATGCGCCGGGTCTTGGGCTGGAAGCGGGCCACCCCCGCCGTCAGCAACACGGGTTCTCCAGGCTGGGCCGGATCCACGGCCTGGGTCCGGGTGAACACCCCGTGGGTCATGTACATCTGTCCGTCGGGTCCCCAAGTAAAGCCATTGAGGAGCTCGTGCCGGTCTTCGAGACCAAAGCCGGTCTGGACGATGGTTTGCTTGTCGGCGACGAGATCCCCGTCGGTGTCTTCGAGGAAATACAAATTGGGAGCAGCCCCCAGATAGACGCCGCCATTGGCTACCAGAATGCCCGTAGCCAGAGTGAATCCATCGGCGAACACCTTGACCGAGTCGGCACGACCATCGCCGTCGGTGTCTTCGAGCACCTTGATGCGGTCGCGACCCTTCTCTCCCGGCTTGGCGCCCAGCGGATACTCGTAAAGTTCCACCACCCACAATCGCCCCCGGTCGTCCCAAGTCATCGCCACGGGATTCACCACTTCGGGCTCCGAGGCGAAGAGCCGCGCTTCAAAGCCCGGCAACAGCGTGAAGCGCTTGCGGGCTTCTTCGGGGCTGTAGGCCGGGTTGTCAGCCGGCTTGTGCTGGCCCGCCAACTGCCGCCCCGACGGGGCGTTGGTGTACACCGGAAAACCGAACTTCGGATGCCGGGGCACTTCGGCCACCAGGGGAAGCGCCATCAAGAAAACCGCGGTGAGAGCGAGAACAGGCAAGCTGGGCATGGCGATGAAGTGAAGTGATGGAATCCGAAAATCT
>JAPLUH010000273.1 GCA_026397675.1 Verrucomicrobiota bacterium | reverse complement strand
CAAGCTCCGCGTTCCAACGACGACAGAGCCGTCTAAAAACGGATTTCGCATGAAAAACTTCATTCCTAGCATGAGCGCCCTTACTATCGGCGCTGCGAGCCTCGCGGTCACCACGGCCCTCCAAGCCTCTGAAGGCGGGGCCAAGCCTTGGTCCGTTCGGGCTGGCGTTTCTGGTTTCTACAACGACAACGTCTACACCCGTAGCAATCTTCCGGGTGCGGTTGCCGACTACAAGGTCGGAAGTTTTGGTTTCGAGGTGACCCCGGGCTTCAGCCTGAACCTCCCAATCAATGACGGTCAGACCACGTTGGGACTGCGCTACGACTACCTGCTGCGCTATTTCGAAAACCGCGCCAAGGCTGTCGATCACAACCATGTGGTGGACGCAAACCTGAGCCACAATTTCAACAGTCGTTTCAAGCTGGACGTCTTCGATAGCTTTGCTCAGGCCCAAGAGCCTCAGCAACTGGGAGCCGGCGCTGGTGGCGCAGGTATTTTGTTCCGAGCCGAAGGAACCAACTTCCGCAACATTGCTGGCTTCGATCTCACCTCCCAGCTCGCTGAGAACTGGAGCGCGGTCACCGGTTTCCGGAACAACTTGTTCCGTTTCGAAAATATCGCCTTCGCTCAGTCGCTCGACCGCGTGGAGTATCTCCCGTCGGTCAACGTTCGGTACCAGGTGGCTCCGAAGACCAGCGTTGGTGTGTTCTATCAGTACGGTATCACCGATTATGATGGATCCGGAAGCAACGTTGGATTCGTTCGTGACGTCAATTCGCACTTTGTTGCGGCGACCATCGATCACGACTTCGCGGCCAACCTGACTGCTTCGCTCCGCGGTGGTATCCAGTACAACGACTTCGCCGATGTGGTCGGCATCAAGAGCCGCGATGGTGTTTCGCCTTATATCGACGGTCAGGTTTCCTATGGCTTTCTGCCCGGCTCTTCGTTGACTGCGGGTGTGCGTCATCAGCTGACGGCGACCGATGTGGGTGTGTTGGGTGCCGTAGGCGGCGGTCTGTTCTCGGATCCGATCCGCGGCAGCAGCGCTACCTCTGCTCGTATCGGTCTCTCGCACAGCTTCACCCCGAAGTTGGTGGGTTCTATCAATGGTCTGTACCAGATGGGTAACTTCATTGGTGGCGGTTCTGGAGTCGATGGTAAGAGTGACAGCTACGCTTCTGCTGATGTGAGTCTCTCCTACCACATCACCCAGCACATCTCGACTCGTGTGTCCTACGCTCACGACCAAGTCAATTCTGATCTGGTGAGCGATCTTCGCGAATTCTCGCGTAACCGGGTGTTCCTCGGCGTCAATTTCACTTACTAAGGTTTTCCAACTCTGGCGAAGGAGGCTGGAACATCCATTCTAGCCTCCTATTTTTTTGCACATGGAAGTATCGAAGGCACCCCAGTCTCAGGAATCCAAGCTCCACTTCCTCGACTACTGGCGGATCATCCGTATTCGGAAGGCAGTCATCTTGGCGGTCTTCCTGTTGGTGGTCATCACTACAGCGATCATCACCCAGTTCCAGCCCGAGTCCTACTCGTCGCTGGCGCGGATGAAGGTGGAAAAAGATACCCCGCTGACCCAGTTAATGATGGGCAGCGGTCCGATGACGCCTGCCTTCGACCAATATTTCCTCCAGACCGAGTTCCAGGTTATTCGCTCTCCTAAGATCCTCAACGAGGTCATTAAGAGTCTGAAGCTGGCCCGCGTTTATGCCGAACGCGACAAGCAGCCCGGTGAATTGCCCATCCAAGATGCCTACGAGACGTTGTCTCGTGAGGTAGATATCACTCAGTTCCGCAACACGGCCATAATCGAGATTACGGCCTTCAACGAAGACCTCACCAACAAGCTGGCCGGCTACGAGAAGGAAGTTTCCGAGGCTCGAGAGAAGATGGACAAGCTGCGCATCGATCTCAAGGAGCCTGAAGAGATTGCCGATTCTGGCCAAGTACAGGGGCTTTCGGCTCAGGAACTTTCGCGAATGACCGGAGTCATTCAGGACTACCAGACACGGATTACCCGCAACAACCGTTTGCTGGAGCAATTGGGTCTCTTAAAGGGCGATAGGCTGCTCAACGCCCTTGTTGTGGCCAATCCGACCACTGAGCTCAACACCTTGATCTCGGCTCGCAATTACGCCTTGCGTCAGGCGTCCGGACTGAGTCCCGACTTCGGCCCCGATCATCCGGAGGTCATCAAATGGTCCCTGCAAATCGCCAAGCTCGATGAGCAGTTGGACGCGACAGTCCAAGGTATCCTCAGCGGTATGCGTTCCACTCTGGAGGCTGAGAAAGCAGCGATGGAAAATCAGAAGACGTACCTTCAGGAAACCATCGAAAAGAATTCTCAGGATACCCAACGGTTCCGGCCTTACATCGTCCAGCGCAACGAATTCGAGAGCGCCCGACGCATTCGCGACGGCATCAAGATCCGCGTCGCCCAAGAAGACATCGACCGAGATCTCAGCAGCACCTCATCTGTTGAGACGATCAACGAGGCCCTTCCCGGCACCAACCCCGTTCGTCCGAAGAAAGCAGTCAATATTACCATTGGCGTGGTCTTCGGTTTGATCCTCGGAATTGGTCTGGCCTTCTTCATCGAATACCTCGACACCTCGGTCAAGACCATCGATGACGTGGAACAAGCGCTGCAGGCGCCGGTGCTCGGGGTTATTCCCCAGAATGTCGGAGCCCTCATGTCTGAGGGAGCTGATAGCCCGCATGCCGAGGCTTATCGAGTCTTGCGAACCAATATTCTGTTCTCCCGTAAGGATACGAATTGGCGCACGATGACCGTCGTGTCCGGCGGTGCCGGCGAGGGCAAGTCCACCACCATCTTCAACTTGGCGACTGTCTTTGCTCAGAACGGCAATCGAGTGCTCATCGTAGACTCCGACCTTCGCCGTCCCAGCCTCCACAAGATTCTCAATGTGGCCAACAACTTGGGGTTGACCAACTACCTGCTGAAGCAGAACCGCCTCGATGAAGTAATTCAGACGACGCCGGTCCCGTCTCTGGACTTTATGCCCTCGGGGCGTCTGCCGAGCAGCTCCATCGGTATCCTCAATTCAGCGGCCATGAAGGAGTTCATCGCCGAGGCCAAGAGTCGGTACGACTTCGTGTTCTTCGATTCACCGCCGATCATGGGCGTCAGTGACGCTTCCATCTTGGCCAGCGAAGTGGACATGGCTGTGTTGGTGGTTCAGTACCGCAAGTACCCGCAGCAGATGACCCTTCGCGCTAAGCAGATGGTCGAGAAGGTCGGTGGTCACCTCTTGGGTGTTGTGTTGAATAATATCAACATCAGCCAAGATAGCTACTACTACTACTATAGCGGCTACTACTACGATTACTATTCTAAGAGCGAAGACAGTAAGCCAGATGGTGAGCGGAAGTTGTCCAAGAAGAAGAAGGCCGATGCCAAGCCGGCCGAGGTCCTCGTCGTCGGCTCAGAGTCCAAGGCTTCTGAAATAAAGCCGGGCAAAGAGACCAAGTATTGAGCCGCCGTCTGGATGCCTATAGACTCCGCAAACTTATCAACATGATGCTTCGATTCGGTCAAAACGGGATGTGTGCGTTGGTGCTGCTGATGGCCGTTCTCTGGGGCGGTTGCCAGACGGGTACCGGACAGGCCACTCCTCAGGCCGCTAGCACAGCAACCGCACCGGTTGCCCCTGTGGCTGGCACCAACAGCGGGTTTAGCATCGACCGCATCGCTGTGGGCGATGTGATCCGCGTGATGTATGAAGCCTCGGTGCCGATCGCCCCGACGGAGATCCAGGTACCGGAGACTGGGTTGGTGACGATCCACATGGGCGAGCAGGTGCAAGTTGCCGGGAAGATGGCGGCCGATGTCTCCAAGGACATCCGTGACCTGTTCACCGTGAAGAAACAGATGTACAAGCGCCTCTCGGTGAACGTTCAAGTGTTGGGTCGCACGGTCTCCGTGGGCGGAGAGGTACGGACGACCGGTTCCTTTCCCTTTGAAGGAGGAATGACGGTCCTCAAAGCCATCAACCGCGCCGGTGGATTCACCGAGTACGCCAATCGTCGTGAGGTTCGCGTCACCCGCGTGAATGGCCAGCAAGTCATGGTGGACTGCAAGGCGGCGATGAAGAAGCCGGAATTGGATGTCCCCTTGTACCCGGGAGACCGCATCGAAGTGGTCCGTAGCATCCTCTGATCTTCGAATTCCGGTTCGCCGGTAGAAGACTGTGAGGAAAAGCGGGCTCAGGAAATCAGCCTTACGAAATCAGGCTGGAAGCCTTCTGCGGCGCGCAGCATCCTTTTCAGATGTTCGAGTTGCGTCTCCTTGGCTTTCCGGGCCATTCCTGGAGCGGCGATGTTTTAACCATTGGTCGGGATCCCTCAAATGGTTGGGTGTTGACCTCCTCGGGAGTATGGGCCCGACACGCTGAGGTTCAGCGGGGTGCCGATGGGCGCCTGACGATTCGAAGCCTTGGTGACTCGGTGGTGGCCATCAACGGAGTTCCAATCCGGGAATCCATCTTGCGGTGGGGTGATGCCGTTTCGCTCGGCGCGACCAGCGCTCGATTTCATCTGGCTGCACCCACTCAGCGGGGTTTGTCCGGCTGGGAACGAACCCTGTGGATCACCTTGGGTATTAGCTTGGTAGCTCAGGCCGGACTTCTGGTGTGGTTGCAACGCTGATAGCGATCCGGGTGGGATTTCAGCCCCAGGTCACGTCCCGAGCCAAGGTCCAAACCAAAGCCTAAAACAAAGCCTAAAACGAAGCCCAAGATCCCGCGGGATTCTTGGGTTTCCCCTGGTGTTTTGGGGTCAAATCTCAGCTGAGATATGTAGTGTGATTGGGGCTGGGGCTGTTGTTTTGAAAGCCCCAACGGGGCGCGGCATACCAGCCCAGGGTGCAACCTTGGGAAGAGAGGGTCCCAGGGTTTGGCGTTCTGAAGGAACGCGGCCTATTCCGGAAAGCCAAGACCGCACGGGTGTTATGCGGCGTTCCCTCAGAACACGCCGATTCTATCGGGTCATACCCAGGGATGAACTCCGGTTTGGTATGTGCGGTTCAGTTGGGGCAGAGGGTGGTGTTTCGTATCAGGACGGCTTTAGCCCGAGGCCAAAGACAAGTCTCTCAAATCCGCTCGGATGGACTCATAACTCACGGCGAACTGGGCGGCGGTCGGGTCGGGGGTCTTTCCGTGGAGTTCACAATATTGGGTGTAGGCACCCGTCCACCAATTGGAATGCTGAGTGAAACCCTCCGAACGCCACCGCTCCCAGTTCATGAGGACTTTGCTCCAGCAAGCGTCCCCGTAGGCCACAGCCTCATGGGGCGAGGGCATGTCGGAGACGTACCAGTCCCGGCCGACGCGTGCGTGAAGCACCTCATCGGCCCAGTCGAAATCCTGGAAAGTTGCCGCCAGAGGATTCCCCGCCATGGTGGCGGTTTCCCACTCGTGCCGTTTACCGGTCTTGGGCATGAGCCCCTGTTCGATGAAGTACAGCACGGCATGCCGCTCCTTCGGTGTGAGCTGGGTATTTAACCCGAGGGACCAAGTGAAATTGACTGCCACCTGATTGGGCCAATCAATGCCGGCGCTGGTGAAGCCCACCTCGCCCATCATCGCATGGCGCGACTCATCCCAGAGTTGGCGGCTCATGTCCCGGTAGTAGCCCCAGGGCTTGTCCGGTGTTTGAGTGATGATGCTGGCCATCATCTCCGGCACGTCGATTTCTCTGAGCCGCTTGTAGTACATCATCAGCACCTTGGCCTCGGCCGGTTGCTTTGGATCGTAGAGAAACACCTCTGCATTGACCCCCATGTTGTAGGGATCGGGGAAACGTTCATCCCGTTGAGGCCGAGGATCATACTGCCAGGGCTGCGCGGAATGCAGGCGCGCCGGCAGTGGCATATCCGCTCCGGCCGTCGAGGTACCATCTAAACCGCTGGCTGCGGCAATGGCCTGTCGCAGGAGGCTCAATGCAGGTTGCGCAGCAGCACGTTGGTCGCCGGAGACCAGGCTGGAGATGGCGTTGCGTCCGTAATGATGCAGTGCCTCCAGATCGAGCTGGGCGATGCGCATAAGACGCACCGTGGGTTGGTCGGCCAGGGGATGGGCATTGGCCGCGTGGTCGGCCATTGTGCCCAACAACGCAGGTAAGACGATCTCGTACAATCCGAGGAGCAGCAGGTCGCGGGGGGCCGCCTGAAGTTCGTCGAACACTAGGGCCAATCCTTCGTGTGGGACTTTATCTAAGCCGAGGGGAGGTTCGCGCATTTCACCGACCCGAGCTCGAAGCGCACTGACTTGTTCGGCACAGAGCCACGCCTGATGGCTCCAGGCCATTTTGAGTTCGTAGATCGGCTCAGCGGTAATTCGCGCCGTCAGGATGCCGTGGATGCGGCGCAGGACGTAGTGGTGACGCTTGAGACGCCGCACACTCTGATCGACGGACAACCCGGGGCGTTCGGCTTGAGCGAAGGAGCAAAGACCTGCCAAGGGGGGTAGGTTTCGGTGCGTCCGGTAGTTGGCTGTGAACGAGCTTTGGTGGGAAAGATCGATGGGCGCAGTCATGGGTTTCCAGATGGTCCAGATAGGTAAGTCCAGGAGAGGGATGTGGGCAATGACTCGGTTGGAGTGTCCGAGGCAGAGAAATTGCCCTTAGGCCGAATCTGAGGGCTTCCAGTCGATGAGGCGCAGTTGCAGAAAGCGCCGTCCTCCGTAGTCGCCGGCCTCAGGGATGACGGCTAGATCGAAACGACCTTCGGGAACCGGGCGATCGCCAGCCCCCCACCAGACAGTTTCGACCGGCGTGCCTCCGTCGGTAACCCAAAATTTCCAGTGCTGTTCCTTCAGTCGCTGCGGTGGGCGGGCGTGGGTCAAGCCTCGGACAGCGAGTTGAATCACCGGGTTGCCCATACCGAAGGGCTCCAGGCGTCGGAGATCGGCCACCACCGGCAGGCTCAAGGAGCGCAGGGAAATGGATGCATCGATGCGGACCTCGGGCTGAAGGTGTTCGGGGCGCAGTCGTTCTCGTGCCAGATCATTGATGCGCTGGCGGAAGGCCTCTAGTCGCGCCGGGTCGATGGAGAGTCCGGCGGCCATGGCATGCCCTCCGTGCTTCTCCAGCAGGTCGGAGCAATCGCGAAGAGCCCCCGCCAGGTCGAACCCGGAAACGCTCCGGCCCGATCCGCGCCAGAGGGTCCCATCACCGCCCAGGATGAGGGTCGGGCGGTGGAATTCACGCAGCACCCGGGAAGCGACGATACCGACGACGCCGATGTGCCAGGAGGAATCTCCCTCCACGATGACCAGATCGCGTTGCGGATCGAAGCGGTTCCGTACGCGTTCTCCAGCCTCTTGGGCGATACGTTTCTCGACCTCCTGACGTTCGCGATTCTGCAGGTCGAGCACTTCGGCCAGACTCTGGGCTTCGGACTCACGGTCGCAGAGCAGCAGCCGCAATGCGTCCTCCGCGGTCTCCAGGCGTCCGGCGGCGTTGAGACGAGGTCCGAGTTGGAAACCGACCTCATAGACTCCCATCGGGCTGCGTGTCCGCGAAACCCGCTTGAGCGCCTGCAATCCCAATCGCGAAGTGCTGTCGAGGCGCTCTAGCCCGGCGTGTACCAGAATGCGATTCTCGCCGATCAACGGAACGAGGTCTGCCACGGTGCCCAGCGCCACGAGGTCGAGCAATGTCTTGAGGTTGTAGGTGTCAAATCCGGCCAGGCCCAATTCGCGTCCGTGTTTGACGAGGGCGTGGGCTAGCTTGAAGGCGAGTCCGGCGGAGCAGAACGGGGCGATGGCCGCCTCCGGGGAACGCAATGGGTTGACCAGGGCTAGCGCCGGTGGCAACGGGTTGCTGAGTTGGTGATGATCGAGAACGAGGACATCGACCCCGCGACTGTTGAGCCAGCCGATCGCCTCCACCGCAGTTGAGCCACAGTCGACGGCCAGCAGCAACGAAGTGGGGTGGCGGGCCAGGCAGTTTTCCACGCCGGCCTGGCTCAGGCCATAACCCTCGTCCCGCCGGTGGGGTAGGTATTGGGAGCACTGCCATCCCAGTGTGGTGAAGACTTCTGTCAGGATGGCGGTGGAGGTGACTCCATCCACATCGTAATCCCCAAAAATTACTAGCGGTTCGTTTCGCTCCCGGGCCAGGAATAGTCGGTCAATTGCCAAACGGATGTCGGGAAGGACCATCGGGTCGGACAGGGATTTCAGGCGCGGGTCGAGGAAGGCCTCGGCAGCCTCGGTGGTCACGATTCCTCGATTGACCAGGCAGGTAGCCACCAGGCTGGAGAGTCCTAGTTCTCGACGCAGGGTTTCGGTGGATTCTGGAGAAGGGGCCGCCATGACCCAGCGGGAATTCAAGCGGCTGAACCCTTCCCGCCCTGGCGGTGGACCAGGCCACGGTCCAGCGCTAATGCGCCAAGGACGAAGGCACAGAAGCCTGCCCAATGCCAGATGGAGAGGTTCAAGATGGGAGCCATGTTGGAGTCGCGACCCGAAAGGGTTGACTCAGACTCATAAACGGCATCGATGCAAGTTTCCGACTCGGTGCATCTCAAGTACGCGAGGTGGGGGCAGCGGGACAGAGCCTACGCCCGCAAGGAAGCTCTGGGGGGAGGAGAAGCTATGGCGCTGTCGCGCCGGGGAAAGGGTGATTGCTTCCAATGCGCGCGGGGTCGGTGCGGGGTCGGTCTCACCTATTTACACAAAAGGTGCCACTCTTATTTATTTTGGGTGATGGGCGACGGGCCCTCCAAAGGGAAGCGTTTTTGTGGTGCGCTGTAGGGTAGGGCTCCGCGGGACCGGTCCTGCGCGCGCGAGGAAGCTTGGGGGGAGGATGGAGCGTTCGCGCTGTGCGCGAGGGGAGGGTTTGATGGCTTCCAATGCTTGCTCCGGCCCGATCCCGCTGCCGCCGAGTGTTGTCGCGGAAGACTCCAGCCTGGGACCCCTACGCACCGCAGGTGCTAGGGCTCCGCGGGACCGTTGATGGGGACTCTTTGGCAAATGAGGGGTTGCGGTCTCGAGGAATGCGGAAGAAAGATGAATCAGACATGGCTGGACGCTCAAAAAGCCCCCATCGCGGACCTTGGGTTCGCTGTCTGGCCTTGCTCGGATTGGTGGCTTATCTGGGCGGCATGGGTTGGTTCATGACCCTGTGCACCGCGGCAGTGGCCCTAGTCGATGGGGAACATTCGGTTCGGATTGAATCCCGGCAGCAGGGTTTTTTAGTCATTCTGGGGCATGACCGTTCGGCTCGACATCCTGAGCGGATTCATTCCCATGACTGGATCGCCGATTTCCTGACTTCGCTGGCCTCGGACTCTCTCACTTCAGGGGGTGACCATGTCATCGACCTGGACCGAGATCCCGGTTTGGCTGCCCGATCCAGCGAGGCTTCCATCCGTGATTCGATTGCTCGGAACGCGACCGGTTTAGTGCTTACTGCGTTTCCGCTGCCTGCCGTTGCTCCATCGAGCCGGCCGCACCGTCAGGCCTCTATCGGGGTTCAGTCGACTTTGGCGCCTTCCCTCTGCGTCAGTCGTATCCACGTGCTCCGCTGCTGAGCCGATCGGACGGTTTACTCCAGTCCATGGGCTCCACTTGTCTGGAATCTATGGCTTCTCAAAGGGCTGCGATCCGCCGAGTCGTGGCCCGAAGACGGTTTCTCGCTCGGCGCTCCATTCGTTTTGATTGCTCATGAACTCGTTAATTTTCCGTCTGTTTGGCCCTCTGGTTGGTATTGCCACTGTCCTGAGTCTTTCTGCTGCCGAATCTCCGTTGGGGATCACCGCCGAAGCCCTGGTTACCGAGGCTCTGGAACACAATGCCGAACTCGGCTTTTACCAGGCCCAGCTTGAGGGGGCTAAGGCGGCCACTCGATTGGCGGGTCGACTCGATTTGCCCAAGGCCGAACTTCAGGCGGGTCAAGTTCGCAGCAAGAACCTGGACCACTCCATGGCCGGCGAGGGAGCCATGTGGTCGGCTTCGGTGCGACAGAGTTTTGAGTGGCCTGGTCGTCTGGGGTTGCGAAAAGCCATCGCCAATCAGGATGTCGCTCTGGCGACTCTCGGCCTGGAAGCGTTCCGTCGCGACTTGTCAGGCAAGGTGCGTGAGAACGCCTTCGGATTGGCCAGCGCCGAGGAGAAATCGCGCGTGGCCCGCGCGGTGGCTGATCGCTTCCGGGCATTGCGCGAGGTGCTTGTGCAGAGAGATCCCGCGGGCATCGCCCCACAGTTGGAGGTGCGCATCCTCGAGGCAACGGAGTTGACGCTCCGCCGCAGGGCCTCGGAATTCGCGCTGACGGTGGATGCCGAGCGGGTGCGTCTGAACCTCCTCCGGGGAGCGCCCCTTGAGGCCTCGTTTCAGGTCCAGCGGGACCTTCCCGACTTGCCGGAGCGACCGGCCCTCGATCGCCTCATGGCTGCGGCGAATACCAATAATTTCGAACTACGCACACGCGCTGCCGAGTTGGTTCAGCAGGGTTTTCGGGTAGACTTGGCTCGCAATGAGCGCTGGCCCGCCTTTGAAGTGGGGCCGATGACCATGGGGCAGGATGGCAGTACCCTCGACCGGATCGTGGGTGTGGGCGTGGCCTTCCCGTTGCCGTTGTGGCGTCCTCGTACGGCCAACATCGCCGCCATTGAAGCCAAGCGGCAACAGGCCTCCGCAGTCCTCACCGTTGCCCGGCGCGAGGTGGAACGTCGAGTGGTCAGCGCCAGCCGCGGTTATGATTCCCGACTC
>JAPLUH010000226.1 GCA_026397675.1 Verrucomicrobiota bacterium | reverse complement strand
ATGTGAGCGCGTGGATCGCCGTCAACCCGGACAGCGAACTCATCCCCGTGGCCCGCGCCAACGGCTACACCCACGCTCACGTCATTCCCTCCGGAGGCACCGTCTCCGGTTTCAGCGGCCTCATCCAACTCGACGGCTGGACCATCGAAGACCTCACGGTCGAAAAAGCCGTCGCCTTGCATCTCCACTGGCCCAGTTTCGGCCTCGACACGACTCCTCGGCCTCCGGGCAAGGACGCAGGCCCGTCGCTCGAAGACCAAGTCCGGGACCGGGACCGCAAGCTGCGGGAAATTGATTCCTTTTTCACCGAGGCCGCCGCCTATTCCGAGGCCAAGAAGGTCGCCAAAGTAGGATTCAAAACCGTGCCCGCCTGGGAAGCGATGCTGCCAATTGTCCGGAAGGAACGCCCCCTCTGGATCCACGTCAACGAGGCCCGGGGCATCCGATCCGCGGCCGAGTGGTCGGTCCGCCGTGGATTTAAGATGATCATCGCTGGTGGTCTGGATGCATGGCGCGAGGCGGCCTATCTGGCCGAACACCGCATCTCCGTGGCCTATGAGCATGTGTTCACCCAACCCGTCCGCGACACCGATGCCTATGACATCCACTTTACGGCTCCGGCTGTCTTGGCCAAGGCAGGTGTGCTCGTCGCCTTCAGTGAAGGCACCGGCCAATTCGGCGCCAGCAACATCCGAAACATCCCCTACTCGGCCGCCCAGGCCCGGGCTTTCGGCCTTCCCTATGAGGACGCAGTCCGAGGATTGACCCTGAATGCCGCCAAGATTCTGGGTGTCTCCGACCGACTCGGTTCCATCGAACCCGGCAAAGAAGCCAGCCTCTTCGTCGCTAACGGCGATGTTCTCGATCTCAAGGCCACGGTCACCCGGATGTGGATTCGGGGACGCGAAATCGACTTGTCCTCACGCCACACCCGTCTTTACGAAAAATACCGAAAGCGACCTTCCAAACAGTGATTTCGCCCGCTGCTCCCTCACGCCGATGGGGTCGCAGCAACCGAGGTGTCTTTCTTAATAAACACGGTTTGAGTCGGGAACGCGAACTCGAGTTTCTCGGCGTCGAAGCGCTCCTTCACTTCCAAGTTCAACCCGTGGAGTGTGGCTTGATACGTGGGCAAATCGCGGGTCAGGCACTGGTGATTCACCTCGATATTGAGGGCGGAGGCATCGAAGCGGTTAAAGGTGACCTGACATTCCCCGGTCAACGAATGCGCAGTGAAGATGGACCGCAGCAAATTGGCGGCAAAATCAATGCGGTGAGCCGGAGTATCATACGTCAGGCCATAGTTCAGTACGGTGCGTATGGAGGGCCGGGCCGAGACATTGATGACCGTGTTGTTGCCGACCGACTTGTTCGGGAGGGTGATTAAGAAACCGTCTGCATTGCGGACCTTCGTGGACCTCAGCCCCATCGCCTCGACCACGCCATCGACATCGGAACCCACCTTAATGCGGTCGCCCACCTTGAAGGGTTTGTCGACAAACACTGCGACCGCACCAAACAAGTTGGCCACCGAATCCTGCGCCGCCAGACCAAAGGCCAATCCTAGCACCGAGACCGAACCTAAGATGGCGGTGATGTCTACCCCCAGGTTGCCCAGCAAGGTCAACGAGGTGATCAAGATCAACACCGCCTTGAGCAGTTTGCCAATGAGCAGCACGAACTGATCGTTGAAGGCCACGTCGCCTCCCTGTTTGGGTTGCCGGCGCCAAGCGGCTATTGCCAAGTCGATGACCCGCAGCGCGATGAAGGTCAAGGCGACGGCCCCGACGATGAGAGACAATCGGGAGATATTGATCTCGAGCCAAAGAGGCCAATTGTAGAGTTCGAGCCCGATGTGGATGAGGAATACTAGGGTGATGGCCTTCACCGGACCGTCCGCCAGCTTCACCAGAATATCGTCCCACTCGGTGTCCGTCTTCGAAGCCCAATGCTTGAGGCGGTTCTGGATGAGCCAGTCCAAGGCACGAGAAACAGAGACTGCCAAGATCAGGTACAACAACGAGGCCGCGTACTGCCAGCGAGGAATCCCCAGAAACAGCTCCTCCATGCCCGGGAGTTGGTTGATCCAGAATGACAACTCGGTCTTGTGGCTTTGGATGAACTCTTCATTGATCACCTTGCGCGTCAGGGCGCTGGCCTTGGAGGCCATATCCGTGCCCTTCGCAACGGTGGTGGTGTTCGTGGTTTCGGCAGCCAGTGAAAGGGACCACAAACTCCAAACCAGGGTGGCGGAGCAGAGAAACATCCCCAACTGAAGGAGCAGGCGTGGTTGCAGGCGTCGGATCATCGGCGCTCACGAGTTAGTCGCGGAACCGACGACTGGCAAGGCGGATTCAGGGGCCCCGCAATTTCAATCCCCAGCATTTTCAAGACGACCGCACTGAGCTCTGAGCCGAGCGATCACTCACTCCACATCCGCTGGGTGCGGCCTGCGTGGCATCCCGGGCTTGCGATAGAACACCTTCCACAAAACTAGTCCCAGCGCCGGCGCCGTCATGCCCACCACCGTGCGATCGCGAGTCTGCAGCAGGGGAATTAGTTCCTCAGGCCGAAAGCGCCCATGCCCCACTTGCACCAGCGTCCCCACGATGCCCCGGCACATCTTGTACAAGAAGCCGTCGGCCTCGATGACCACAGTAATGCGGGAACCGGACCGAAGGACGTCGCACCGCGTCACGTTGCGGACGGTGTGGTGGCGCTCGTAACCCGGTGACGCACTGAATGCCAAAAAATCATGGCACCCGACCAAGGTGGCCGCCGCAGCCTTCATCGCCCCCAAATCAATAGGTTTGGGCACGTGCCACTGCTGACGCAGGCCCAGTGGATCATGCGCCGCATCATTCCAGACGGTGTACCGGTACTGCTTACCGATGGCGTCGAAACGGGCGTGGAAATCCGCCTTGGTCTGCGCGGCCGCCGTCACCCGAATGTCTTCCGGTAGGTGCGCATTGGCGGCCAAGATCAGTTTATCCGAGGTCATCCGCCATTCGGCTCGGGGCACATCGAAATGCACCGACATCCCCCGGGCATGAACTCCGGTGTCGGTACGACTGGAACTGACGACCCGGGGACCACAACGAAACAACCGACCCAGGGCGACCTCCAGGCAGCCCTGGACCGTGATGCCCTCGAGCTGCACCTGCCAGCCACGGTAGGCGGTGCCGTCGTAGGCGACGGTCAGGCGGACGCGTTGGAAGCCCTCGGGAGCCGAGTCCGGACGCTCACGGGTGCGCTTCTGGGGAACTTCTTGCTCCGAGGACATCGTGGCTTCCTGGGAAGCGACACCATCACCCCTCACAGGGTGAGACTGTCGAGGTATCCTTGCAGCAAGATGGCTGCGGCCGCCGCATCGATCTTGCCGCGCTGTTGGGCCGCCTTGGTGCCGCCGCTGCGCAGGGCCTTGGCCGCCGACACAGTGGTCAGTCGTTCGTCCCAGGTTCGGATTGGCACCATAATCACATCCTTGAGCGCCGCCACAAACTCCCGCGCCTTGATGGCCGCCTCACCATAGGTGCCATCCATGTTGCGAGGCATGCCGACCACGATGAGTTCTATCTGCTGGGATCGGATGAGTTCCTTCACCCGCTCCGCCAGCGCAGCAAATGGTTCGGCCGGAATAAACTCGAGCGGACGGGCCATCATCCGCAGTTCGTCACTAATCGCGACGCCCACACGAACGGTACCGGGATCGAGGGCCAGGATGCGCATAGCTCAGAGCAATGAGGCCGAATCGGTGTCGATGAGCAGCACGGCCGCCGGGTTCCGACGGAGGATGGACGCCGGGCACAGCGAGTTCACCGGTCCCTGAAGCATGTTCTTCACGGGCACTGCCTTGCGTTTTTCCGGGGCAACACAAACCACTTTCCGGGCAGTCATGAGGGCCGGCAACGTGAGCGTGAAGGCATAGGGCGGCACCGTCTCCAGCGAGGAAAAATGACCCTCCTTCACCTGCTGCAGTTTGCAGGCGTCATCGAGTCGGACCAATTTAACCCACTCCGAGTCGTCCAAGCGGGCAACGTGGGGGTCGTTGAAGGCCAGATGCCCGTTTTCTCCAACACCTAAGCAGCACAAATCGATGGCCTGCGACTCAAGCAGTGCTGTGTAGCGGGCGCATTCCACATGCGGGAGGTCGCAATCACCGTGGATGTAATGGAAGGCCTTGGGCTTCACCAGCGACTCGACCCGCTGCTTCATATAATACCGGAAGCACGACGGGTGATCGGCGGGGATGCCGAGGTATTCGTCCATATGGAACAAAGTCACCTTGGACCAGTCGATGCCACCCAAGGCCACGAGGTTCTTCAGGAACTGGATCTGGGAATTGCCGGTGGCCAAGATGGCTGCAGCAGAACCGTTGCGGGCAATGGTTTCCGCAAGGTAGTTGCGGACATCCAGCGCCACATAAGATGCCAGATCGGGTTGGCTGGCGAAGACATGAACGTCCAGGGCATCGGCCTTGAACGAACGGACCGGGGCATGCGATTGACTCATTGAATGGGTCAGATCATGGCCTGAGTGCCGCCTCAGGACAAGGTCCGGGCGAAGAGATCCTCAGCTGCAACGATGGCGTTGGGATGACGCGTGAACCACCTATTCGCCGACTGGAGACCCGTAACGAGCGAACTCGAGCGCTTGTTGAAAAGAAGACTTAGCCAGCACGACCGATCCAATAGAAAAAGGTTCCGACCCAGGCCAAGCCCTGATCACTCCCCTTCGACAGCTGCCGCCAACAGGGACGCTTCGGTCCATTGATTAGTCGGCCGGAGGGCCACCAACTGGCCTCGATGAAAAACTCCGATGGTGTCACAAACCCCCAAGAGTTCCGGCAGGTAAGAACTGGCCATCACCACCGCCTTGCCCTGCGATGCAGCCGCATCGATCTGACGGTAAATGTGCACCTTGCTGCCGACATCAATGCCCCGGGTTGGTTCATCCAGGAGCAATACTTGGGAGTCGTGGTACATCAGACGCCCAAAGGCCACTTTCTGCTGATTACCACCCGAGAGCTCATGGACCGGCTGGGAATGACTGTGGGCACGGATGTCTAGAGGCTTCATCCATGCCTGGGCCTCCCGATGCTCCGAGGGCGGATGCCAAAAACCCCAACGCACCAAGTCTCCGGGCCGGGTAATGAACAAGTTTTCCGCGATGCTTCGAGCCAGAAGTAGTCCGTCCTCCTTTCGATTTTCGCTCAGAAAGCCAACTCCCTCGGCCCAACGCTGCCGGGGAGAATTGGATGAAATATCTAAGTCACCCAAATGGACTGTCCCCGACCGAATGGCATCCAACCCGAAGGCAGCGCGCAAGGTCTCGGAGCGACCCGCACCCACCAGACCAAACAACCCGAGGACCTCTCCCCGCCGCAAACTGAAGGTCACCGCGCGGGGTTTCTCGATCCCTTGCAGCGCCGCAACTCGAAACACATTCTCGCCCAACGAGCGCGAGCTTCTGGGATAGAGATCCTGAACCTCGCGCCCCACCATGATCCGAATGAGTTCCGGATTAGAAATATCCGACAGCGCTCCCGTGGCCACGCTGGCGCCATCTCGCAAGACCGTGAAGCGCGAACAAACCCGGCGGGATTCCTCCAAGAAGTGGGAGACATACAGCAGGCTCACCCCCTCTTTGCGCAGGCGATCCAGCACAGCAAAGAGGTGCTCGGTGTCGGCACGGGTCAGGCTCGACGTCGGCTCATCGAGAATGAGCACCCGCGGCTTTGACCGCAGGGCCCGCGCGATCTCGACAAGCTGCTGCTGGGCGATGGGCAACTCCCCGGAGACTGCGTCCAGCGGAATACTCTCAGCCCCCAGATGCCTCAGAGCCTCGGTGGCCAACTGCCGCTGACGGGACCGATCCACCCACCCCCAGCGGGCAGGTTCTTCGCCCAGGGTGATATTCTCAGCCACCGTCAGGTGCGGAGCTAAATTGAGTTCCTGATGAATCATCGCCACGCCCGAACGCTGGGCAGCAATGGGATCAACCGGCTGGTACTCAGCACCGTCGAGCATCATGGAACCCGCATCCGGCTCATGGATTCCGCTCAAGATTTTGAGCAGCGTGCTCTTCCCTGCCCCATTCTCCCCGATGAGGGCATGGGCCTCACCCACCCCCAGCGACAGACTCACCGCCCGCAGCGCCTGGGTGGCACCGAAGGATTTTCCGATTCCGTTGAGTTCTAGTCGGGTTGGCACGGGAAGCATTCAGATTTTCTTGGAGCCGGCTCGCAGGCAAAGAACCTGCGGTGACCAGACTGCGGGAAATCGTGATGACCAAACTAGCGATCCCCTCCCAATGCCTTCAAGCTTCGGTCTGCGTCCGAGAATCATTCCCATGGAGCCTGTCCCCAATCCTTCGCCCCCTCCTCCGCGTCTGGGAGTCAACCGCGCCGGCTACCGCGGCGAGAGAATCGACGCCGCAAGCCTCCTCAAGGAAATCCGCTTTCTAGCCAACCGCAACGGATTCACCGAGCATGTCTCCGCGGTGGGTGTTCATGAACTCGTCTTTCTGTCCCGCCTCGGCCGACCCGGTCCGCGATGCTACCTCTCAGCCGGAATCCACGGCGACGAACCTGCCGGACGGGTGGCCCTGCGCGATTTGATCCGGGACAATGCCTGGCCCGACGACCTCAACCTGGGGATATGCCCCTGCCTCAACCCCCAGGGCTGCGAGCTAGGCACGCGTGAAAATGCCGAGGGCCTCGACCTGAACCGCGACTACCGAGTCCCCCGCTCGACCGAGGTCCGGCTCCACCTCGAGTGGCTTGCCTCGCTCCCGCCGTGGGATGTCTCGATTTGCCTGCACGAAGACTGGGAGTCGCACGGGTTCTACCTCTACGAATTAAATCCCGGGAATCTGCCCTCGCTGGCCGAGCCCATCCTCGAGTCGGTGCGTGCGGTGTGCCCCATCGACCACTCACCCTGGATCGACGGAAAAGAGTCCACCGCCCCAGGACTCATCCGGCCCACGATCGATCCCACGCAACGGCCCGATTGGCCAGAGTCCTTCTGGTTGCTCCAGAATGGCTGTGCAGAAGGCTACACTTTGGAAGCCCCCTCCGACTGGCCGCTGCCCGTCCGGGCAAAAGCCCTGCAGTATGCTGTGCAAACAGCCGTGCAACATCGGGCTCTCCGCACTTGAGCGGATCTATCGGCGAGCGTGTTCCAGCTTGGACACTCCAGCCACCTCACTCCCACACTGCAGCTGGCATGCATCTGTCCCGACTCAAACTGCGCGACTTCCGGAATTACGTCCGGCTGGACGCCGAGTTCGGGCCCGGCTGTCACGTCCTCCTGGGCAACAATGCCCAGGGTAAGACCAACATCCTGGAAGCCATCTACCTGTTGGCGACCTTGCGATCGTTCCGCGGCTGCGGCGGAGCTCAAATGATCCGGCAGGGGGCCAAGGGCTACTTCGTCGGCGGCTCGGTGGAGGGCCAAGGGGTCAGCGAAATTAAGGCCTACTGGTCGCCGAAGGAACGCAAACTCTCGCTCAATGAACGGCCCATTCGAAAATTGGCGGATTACTTTGGTGTCTTGCGAGCGGTGGTCTTTTGTTCCGAAGACCTAGCCCTAGTGAAGGGACCGGCTCAAGGGCGACGGCGCTTCCTGGACCTGCTCTTGGCCCAGACCATCCCGGGCTATTTGCCGCTGCTCATGCGCTACGCCGAGGCTCTCCGGTCCCGGAATGCGCTGCTCAAACAACCCGTGGTCGATCTCGTCGAATTGGATGGATTCACCCAAGAACTCGTTCTGGCCGGTGAGTCACTGATCACAGCTCGGCAAGACTTCGTGCCGGCATTGGCCCCGCGGGTTCAATCCGCCTTCCGGCGTATCGCGGTCGAAAGCGACGAACTGGCGCTGCACTATCAACCCAGTGTCACCGGCGACTTCGCCGTGGCCCTGTCTCAATCTCGTGCCCGGGAACGCGCTCTAAAAACCACGGTCGTCGGTCCCCATCGCGATGACCTGACGTTGCTAGTGAATGACCGCGCCGCAGCGCCCTACACCAGTGAGGGCCAAAAACGAACCCTAGCCATTGCCCTGAAACTGGCGCAAGCCGAGCACCTCGCCGCCGTCTATGGGACTCCGCCGCTCTTGCTCATCGACGACGTCATGGGCGAATTAGACACCCGACGCCGATCGGCCTTTCTTCCCCTCTTGCAGCAATCCTTCCGAGCGGGCGGGCAAGTGTTCATGACATGCACCGAGGAAAACTGGCCTCGCCAATTGAGTTGTGAACTCCTGCGCTGGAAGGTCGACAAGGGACACCTCGCTCAGTGGTCTGAGTAGCTACCCACCCGACAAGGCCGCCCCTGAAATCAGCGAGCCTTAGGGGCCCCGGTCGGAGGCAAGGTCGGAGCCATCAAGGAGTTGGTCTTTGAGGAAGGATTGGCAACGCCATTGGTGCCGGAGCCGGCGGAGTCTTCTGAAAGGCTAATGTCCAGGTTGCTTGCACGCCGGGTGGCCCGCACGACGGCCACATCACCCGTGCCATCGACTCCCAACATGGGGCGTCCCACGCGGGACACATAGTTGTGTCGCACGGCCACAATCCCGTCGGCGTGGATGCGGTGATGGAGATAGTCGTCGGCTCCATATTGGTGGAGCACGTGCAATCGATTCTGAGCATCCATCGCCATGGAGGGAGGGTTGAAGGACACGACCGTCCCCAAAGGAATCACCTTATAAGTCACCGAAGCCTCCGGGTTGGTGATCACGGCAAAAATGCGCGCCCGCTTGAGGTAATTGGCCTGAATGACGGCATACCGGCGGCGTTCAGAACTGCCTCCCAAGACACCGAACTCCCGATCCCACAAGACCACACCGTTCATTACCTCAAACTCCGCAGGGGCCGTAATAACATGATTTTCACCGGAACCGGTGTAGACCGTGGCCGAGACATTATAGCGACCCACCTGATCGATCTTGAACAAGGGGGTCAGGTTAAACCGCAGCGTCGCCCGAGCTCCGGTCTTCAAGGTGAAGGCCCCTGTCTCATCCAAATCCGCGGTACTGGCGACACCCACACCCGAGACGTTCTCAATGCTGAATCGCAGCCAATCCGAGCGCTCGCCCAACCGCAATGGCCCTCCGGTGAAATTGGCAATCCTCAGGATGACCTCACTCGTCTCACCCGTCAGAAACTTGTTCTGGTCAAACTCCAGCTTCACATCCACCTGAGCGTGGACGGTCATGACCAACAGGAACAGGCAGAGCCACGAAGATAAGCGATGCACGGCCAAGACCATAGGTGTCTCCAGAGAAAATTGAAAGTGCCCCGAAGGATCCCTTAGTGCCCACGATGAAGGTCGCTGACACCGTGCGGCAACCGGTTCAAGGCAAGAACTTCGTCAGCAGTGAGGGCCCGATCGAACACCGCTAGGTCATCCATCCAACCCGTGTATCCCAAACCAAGCATCATCACCGCGTCATCCCCATTCCAAGAGTAGGTGTGCTGCCGATCCGAGAGGCGGCCCACCGGTTGTCCATCGATATAGAGAGCCACCCGACCGTCCGGCTTTCCAGTGTTGAAATTTTCGCAAGTAAAGACCACCTGATGCCATTCCTCCCGCCGAAATGGCGGTTGCGTCAGAACAATGAGTGGCTTCTCCGACAACGGCATTTTGCCCCAGTCCTTACCCTCGGGATTCCAAACGTTTTTGTCGGCATAAGTCCCTAGGCGCAAATGCTTGGGATTATTGTCGGGGGTGAATTCCACAAAGAGTGAGGCGTCATCCCAGGCCTTGGAAGTAATCTGGATCACGTCCGAATACTCCTTGGGTATGTCGATCTCCGGAGTGGTCCTCAGCCAAAAACTGACCGTCGCGGACCACGCCGTGGGCTTCCAGGGGAAGTTGCCCGGCACCCGGAACCCCACCACCTCGGAAACCTTCGTTTCAAAGCGCAGCGCACCCCCGTGGCGGCCCGCGCGCGGATCAATCCAAAGGGCGCCATTCGTCGGCAACCCCGCCGTCGTCTTCCGGGGAGCATCCCATTTCGGCCCCGTCTGGAAGCGCCGATCGCCCGCTCCCACCACCGCGTCGGGTGACTGGTCAAACGGAGCGTGGAATACCAACGCCGATGCCAATCGCGACGGAGCCTTACCAAGCGTGCAACCGGCCAACAGAACCATTGAAGCCATCAGACAAAGGATGCGCATGCCCGGACCATGCCCATATCCCGTGAGACTGGAAACCCCCTTCCTTGCCCGAAGGATCCCGTGCACGCACGAGTTGCGTCGGGCCCTGTTTGCTGTTTCTTAAGACCGTGGATTTGTTCAATCGCCCCGACGGGCTGCAGGCCATTCGGGACAAGGTCATCGCCGGCGAGCGACTGACGCCCGAGGAGGGGCTGCGCTTGTTCCAGACAAAGGACCTCAACGCACTGGCTTCGATGGCGGACTTCGCCAACCAGCGTCGCAACGGGCGCAAGGCCTCGTACATTCTCAACCGGTCTATCAACTATTCGAATTACTGCATCTTAAGCTGCCAGTTCTGCGCCTTCAGCCGCAAGAAGCGCGACAACGACGGGTTTCAACTCACCGAAGAACAAATGGTGTCCAAGGCCCGTGAGGCGCTGGCCGTGGGCATTACCGAACTTCACATCGTCGGCGGGCTGCACCCATCGCTGCCATTCTCCTACTACACCGGGTTCTTGAGGGCCTTGAAGGCGGTCGATCCGCGCCTGCAGCTCAAGTGCTTCACCGCCGTGGAAATTCTGCATCTGGCTTGGCTCGCCAAGAAGAGTGTTCGGGACACCCTCCTGGAACTGAAG
>JAPLUH010000092.1 GCA_026397675.1 Verrucomicrobiota bacterium | reverse complement strand
GGAGCGCGAGCTGATCCACAACATGGACGAGCTGCCTTGGGTGGCGGACGTCTACAAGCGCGACCTCGACATCGAGAAGTACTTCATCGGCTACCTGATGCACCCGTACATTTCGATGTACACGGGTCGGGGTTGCCCGGCTCAGTGCACGTTCTGTCTGTGGCCTCAGACCATTGGCGGCCACAAGTACCGGGTGCGTTCGGCCGAGAATGTCGCCGCTGAGATGTCGTACATGAAGAAGCTCTTCCCGCAGGTCCGGGAGTTCTTCTTTGATGACGATACCTTCACGGCCAACCTGCCGCGCGCTCGCGAAATCGCCAAGAAGCTGGCCCCGCTGGGTCTGACTTGGAGCTGCAACAGCCGGGCCAACCTCGATGAAGACACCATCCGGTTCTTCAAGGATTGCGGTCTGCGGCTGTTCCTCGTGGGTTACGAGTCGGGCAATGACGACATCCTCAAGCGCATCAAGAAGGGTGTGACCACCGATGAAATGCGCCGCTTCACCAAGGCCTGCCACCGTGTGGGCGTGGTGATCCATGGCACCTTCATCCTCGGGTTGCCGGTGGAGACTCAGGAGACCATCGAGCAGACCATGCGCTTTGCTCAGGATCTCGACGTCTTCTCGATGCAGGTGTCGCTGGCGGCCCCCTATCCCGGGACCGAACTTTACGAGATGGCCCGCCAGAACGGGTGGTTCTCCAAGAAGGACAAGACTGACATCGTCCATGGCGATGGGTTTCAGCAGTCCACGCTGGAGTATCCGGGTCTATCTAAGGACGAGATCTTCGAGTCGGTGGATCGCTTTTATCGGCGGTACTACCTGCGCCCGGGTCCGATCTTGCGGATCATCAAGACCATGTTGGAGGACAAGAGTGTCATGGTCCGTCGATGCCGCGAGGGCTATGAGTTCTTCCGCAGCCTCAACCAGCGCAAGGTGGATTTGGCGGCGTCTCAGAGCTTGGCCGCTCACTAAAGCGGCGGACGGCCCGGCGGCGGTCGTGTCAGCTATTTAAACTAATTAACCTGAGGCCGATGGATCCACTCCGTCGGCCTCAGGTTGTTTTTTGGAGGGATTGGTTTTGTGCCGGGATCTGGGCGGGCAATTCGGCTAATAGGGCCGTGCCCGTTCAATGCATCTCCACTGAGCAGCGTCCGATGCCGCCACGGAAGTAGTTGAAGCGGACGTTGGGATGCAGGGCTAGGAGGGACATGGGCACGGCGGTATCGGCGATGCCCTTGGCAATCATGAGGCAGGTGAGTCGCTGTCCGAAGGGGTTGTCGTGCTGACCGGCATGCCAGATGGAGACGGTCTCGGCCTTCCACGTTTCAACTGGGCCGACGGTGATGGCCTGGGTCGGCACGAGCGATACATTGCCGCCGCCGCTGGTGCGTGCGTTCTGGGCAATGGTCAGCGGGTGAAGGTCCACCACCCGGGTGCCGAGCTTGAGATATTCTTCTGGGGTGGGAGGGGCATTGCGGTATTTGCCGGTGCGGCGTACGGGGTCGTTGAAGGCCCAATGTTTCACGTCGCCCTGGCCGCCTTGCATGACGGCACAGCGGACTCCTGAATCCCAAGAGGCCCGGTAGGAACGGGTGTCGGCTTTCGGGAAATGAAGGTGTGCGTCCGGCATGACTTGTTTGCGAGCAATGCGGTTGAAGCAGAGTTCCCGGTCGGCTTTTTCGAAGGACAGGGGGTGTGTGGGTGAGGCTTCTTTTCCGTCGATGATCCATTCGTCCATGCCCCAGAAGTGGCCGGAGCGGATATCGAGGCCCAAGGCGTTGATGATGCGGGCGACGAGTGGCAGTTGCTCGGTCGGTCCGATGGGTCCGCAGATGCCGACGGGGTTGTCGTCGGTGCTCTGTTTCCAAGCCGCTACGTATTCGAGGGCTTCAGCGAGGTAGAATTCTTCGAGGGTGTCGTAGAGGGTGACTTTGAATCCGGGGCGTGAGAGGCGCTGCATTTTCTCCGGGGTGAGGGCAGCGGCGTCGGCGACGAGTTCGGAGTCTAGGGTGGTGTAATCCCACCAGTCGGGGGCGACGCAGGAGAACGGGCGGGCGGAGGTGGAGCGGGAACTCATAGGTGCAAGCCAAGCGGGTTGAGCAGCGCCGAGCAATCCCAAGAACACGGGGTCGACGCGGGGTCGGTCCCACCTATTTACACAAAAGGGGGCACTCTCACTTATTTTTAATCATTGGAGACAGGCTTCACAGGGAGAGATTTTGGGTGCATGGGCGGGTGGAGGCTCCGCGGGATCGGTCCTGCGCTCGCAGGGAAGCTCGGAGGAGGATGGGGTTTTCGCGCTGTGCGCGAGGGGAGGGTTTGATGTCCTGCGCTCGCAGGGAAGCTCGGAGGAGGATGGGGTTTTCGCGCTGTGCGCGAGGGGAGGGTTTGATCGCTTCCAATGCTTGCTCCGGCCCGGTCCCGCTACCGCCTCGACGCGGGGGTGGGCTGTGTCGGAAAACAAAAACGGCGGTCCCGCCTTTAAGAGCAGGACCGCCGTGATTGAAATCGTTCAGGAATTCTTGTCCCAGCCGTAGGTCAGTTGGGAGATTTCCTTGCCGGACTTGTCGGTCACCTTGCGGCTCTTGGCATCGAAGTAGCACATGACGCCCAAGCGGTCGGACATCTCGGCCAGCGAGATGACGGTCTGAACCTTGGTGGCCAGGTCGATACCGGCGTTGGGCTGCTTGTTGGCGCGGATGGACTCGTAGAAGTTCTTGTGGTGGGCCGCGACGCTCTCACCGGGGAATGCTTCGCTGGTCTCCGGTTCGATGTCTTCTGCGAACGGGCGTTCGGGGTTCAATTGAACCTTGTTGCCACCCATGGTGAGCGTGGCCTTGTGGCCGCGGATCATCTCGGAGGAGCCGACTTCGTTGACCGAGCTCGAGGTGACGTGCATCACGTAGCCGCTGGGGAATTCGGCGACGAGCTGGATGATCTCTTCGACGTCACGGACGTATTGGGTGGCCTGCTCGGGCTTGCGGCCGACTTGGTTCAGGTCGGTCTTGAAGGCCTTGCTGCCAACGGCAGCGACACGCACGGGGAACTCCGGATTGCCGGTGGCGAGCATGTACGGGTGCAGCTTGTGGGGGAACAAGTCACCCAACAGGCCGGAGCAGTACGGGTAATACTTGCGCCAGCGGAAATAGTGGTCGGGGTCGAAGCTGTGGCCGGTCTTGATTTGCTCGCCGAGCCACATCTTCCAGTTGATGTCTTCGGGCTTGGCCCACGGGGCGATGGTGTAGTTCCACTCGCCGTGCGGATTGTTGCGCATGTAGCTGCCCTGGCTCATGACGATGGGGCCGATCTTGCCTGCGCGGATCCACTCGGCGGCCTTGTGCCATTTGCGGTCGGAGCAGCCTTGCGATCCCACCTGGAGCAGTTTACCGGTGCGCTTGCAGGCGTCGTAGATTTCGAAGGCTTCGCTGAGGTAGCGGGTCATCGGTTTCTCGACATAGACATGCTTGCCGGCGTCCATGGCCTCACAGCTGACCTTGGTGTGCCAGTGGTCGACGGTGGCGCAGAAGATGACGTCGATGTCCTTGCGCTCGAGGACACGGCGGAAGTCTTCGTAGCCGTCGGGTTTGACGTTGGTCTTCTTCTCGATCTTGGCGACGTGGTCGTCGACGCGGTGCTTGGAAATGTCGCAGACCGCGGCCAGAGCCACGTTGTTTTCCTGATAGTGTTCGAGGTTTTGGGCGACATGAGCTCCACCGCCCTGACCACCGACGCCCACAAAACCGAGGACGATCTTGTCATTGGCACCGATGACCCGGCCTGCATAGGGAGCGGCGAGCTTGGTGAGGGTGTTGGCGCCGGCGGCGGGTTGGTTGGCGAGAATGCCAGCGATGCCGCCCGCTGCGGCCGTTCGCTTTAGGAATTCGCGCCGGGAGGAGCCAGCATTCGGTGGGGAGTTTTTTTGGGGAGAGGACATGGTTCAGGTGCGTTGAATGTGACGGGCTATGGGACGAACTCTACCGACCCGGCATTCGACGACAAGCCGGGAGGCATGCGCTGGACTAGGAAGTTTGAAGTGGGGTGAGGGATGCGTTGTAGGGCGCCTCACGGGTGGGTCCGGCGTTGGCAGGGAATATGACTGACCCTGTGCCCGAGAAAGTGCGTCTCGCTGCACGCCGTTCAGGGGTGGAGGTGCTAGTTGTCGCTGGCAGTCAGGGGAAGTGTCTTGAAACGGTGCGAACCGGTGCGTCGACCGGCCCGGATCTCCAAGAGATAGGTGAGTTCTGCCTCTAGCGGTGCGGCTGCGTCGGAGCCCTCGGCCGGGGACATGCCCGCGGGATTCATGCCGTACATCAGGGAGTTGAGTTCCCGGCTTTTGCCGGTGAGGTCCCATATTTTCTTAGCAGGTTCGCCTTGGGCATTCAGGACAAAGACGCGCAGGGAGCTCAGGCGATAGCGTCCATCCAGACTGAAGGTGACGCGGGCCACGCTGCTGGCCGGGCTGATCTCGGTCGGTTTGTCAGGGGACTGCGGGTTGGCTTTGGGTCCACGCCGACCGAAGCGCGGAGGTTGAATGACCGGTCGGATTTGGGAAGCAATCTCGATAGGTTGCGGATCCAGCCAGTCGGTGAAGGCGAAGACGTAGGCCCCGCTCAGAAATAGGGTGAGGGCCAGGAGGTTCCAGGTGCGGCGGTTGGGGTTCATCGGCGGTTGGGGTTCAGGGCAGCGAGACGCCGATGTTGCGATCTTCGGGGGTGACAGCCCAAAGGTTGATGGGGTTGAACGAGCGTCCGTACCGGAGGAACTCGACGTGACCATCGACCATGGCAAAGTTGGAGCCACCGCCGCGACCCGTCTTGATGGAGGTGCCGTGACGGTTCTGGTGGAGGGCGCTCAAGTCGTCGAGGGCGTCGAAATCCATGTGGAAGTGGACAACCCGGCTAGAGTCGCGTTCACCGAAGCAGATGGTTTGCGAAGGCTCGGGAATATCGTTCTCGCCGATCACCACCTCGCCATTGCCTTGTGTGCGGAACTCGGGCATCTGCGAGGCTCCGACTCGGCGGCGGTAGAAGTCGTTGAAGCCGTTGATGATGTAAGTTCGGGGGGCGTACTCGGCGACGCGATCGCCCACTCCGGGGATGTTGGTGCTGCCTTTGGCGCCGGAATCGACGGGGCACTTGAGTATCTTGAGATCTAGATAGTAGGGGCGCAGCGTGGTGCACCAGCGGTTGGTCAGGAGGCGGGGCGGGAATCGGCCGTTATGGTCTCCGGCGTACATGTGAAGGGCCAGAGCGAGTTGTTTTTCGTGGTTGAGGCAGGCGATCCGCTGGGCGGAGCCCTTGGCCGCGGCCAGAGACGGCAGCAGCATGCTGGTGAGGATTCCGATGATGGCCACCACCACGAGGAGTTCGATCAGCGTGAAGCCGTTTTTGGTTTTCGAGGTGGTGTGGGAGATCATGAACTTGAATGGAAAGACCACTGAGAAGACGTGGCGTTACTGGAAAGAGCGTTCAGACGAAACTGAGGCCTAGTCTGAGGGACCATGGCCGATTCCAGCTCCGGGTCAACGTTGGGCCGGGGTGGGCTGTGTTCCTCGACTCACTCTCCAGCACCAGGTCCATCCGCCGACGAGTGTCATTCCCACGGCCACGGCCGGTGCCATGGCTGCGCCGGAAAGCCATAGGCTCAAGGCGCTGATGGCCGGGCCAGAGCCAATGCCTATGCCGATGAAGGCTTCGTGAATCCCTCCGTGTTCACCATGGGTATCGCTGCCGTTCATCGCGTAAAACAGGGAGGAATAGTAGATCAGGCCGGTGCCCCATCCGAAGGCGATCTGGGCCAGGATGAGTACCCAAATTTGATGGGTGGTCATGACGGCGATGAACCCGAGAATGAGCAGGAGGAAGGATCCGAGAAACCATCCGACGCGGTAGTGCCAACCGTGCCATGCCCAGAGGACGGCAAAGGTGAGAGTACGGACGATGAACCATGCCGACATCAACCGGCCCGCCTCTTCCATTCCCAGGCCTGCATGGTCGGCGATGCTGGGGACGACGGCGATGATGGTGTTCATGGCCATGTAGGCGAAGGGGTTGCCCATCCATGCCAGTTTCTGGAAAACTTGGGTGACTCGGGCTTCTCGTTTGAGGCCGGCATCCGCGGTGTGCGCTGAGGGTGATGACGGGGTTTCGATGGACGTGTTCCGGGCATGGCGACGTTCCAGCCATCCGAGGCTGATCCACTGCAAGGTGTGGATGAGGAGGGGGAGCCAGTAGAGGCTGGTTTTTCCGAGATGCTGGAAGAGGGTGCCGCCTAAAAAGTAGGCGAGCCCGGCCGTTGCGGCCCAGATGACGTTGTAAAGGCCGATGCGGTGGGGAAGGCGATCGCTGGGTTCACGCTCGGAAGCCAGGGCCTCCAGCATGGGCCAGGTGAAGCACATGGCGAGGGTCCAGACGAGCAGGGCTGCGACTTGCCCGGCTGTTCCAGGAAACAACCAGCCTAGAGCGACCCCTGCTCCCATGCCACCGAAGCCGATTCGCAGGCTCGTGAAGTATCCATGGCGTTGGCCGAAGCGTCCGGCGAACCAGGAGGCGCCGACGTAGAGGAACCCGTGGGCGGCGCCCAGAGTTAGGTTGTTGAGGTTGGAAAACCCATGATCCTGTTGGAGCAGGAACATGAGGTAATTGAAATAATAGGAGGCGGCGAAGGCGTTGGTGCCTTCGAGCACAAAGTAGCCTGTTTTTCCAGGCGGGTGGGACTTCACAGTGACGCGCCGATCCGGAAAGGCGCCCGGGGAGTCAACGGTCGGCGGTGTGCTTGTGCAAGCTGATGCTTCGCGGGAACGGTCCTCCGCTCGCTGAGTAGGCTCTAGGGAAGGAGGAGCTGTCGCGCTGCGCGCTTTGGGGGATTTGCTGTTCGCCTCCAAGGCTCGCTGCGGACCAGTCCCGCTCCGCTGTACGTTTTGGGCCGCGGGAACGGTCCTGCGCTCGCTGAGTAGGCTCTAGGGAGGAGGAGCTTTCGCGCTGTGCGCTATGGGGGATTTGCTGTTCGCCTCCAAGGCTCGCTGCGGACCATTCCCGCTCCGCTGTACGGTTTGGGCCGCGGGAACGGTCCTGCGCTCGCTGAGTAGGCTCTGGGGAAGGAGGAGCTTTCGCGCTGTGCGCTTTTGGGGATTTGCTGTTCGCCTCCAATGCTCGCTTCGGACCGTTCCCGCTGCTGCCTGAGTTTGGACCAATCCCGCTCCGTTGGGTGGTTTTGGCCGCGGGATCGGGTCTGCTGCTGTTTGGGGGCATTGAGTGGCCTGGCTAGAATCTTCAGAGTGCAGCGGTGGATGAGATAGTCTGGACAGCGGTGTCCGGGGAGCGAAGGTGACTGGATGCGTTTTGAGTCCCGGGGTCTTGGAAGAGTGGGCGGCTGGATCCTAGGTCTTGCAGGAGGGCTGGCGGCGATTCAGGTGCAGGCTCAATTGGAGGACATCCGTATCGATGATGTTCCTGATTATGAGTGGCATGTGGGATGTTTCGGGACTGCCACCGGCAATTTGATGGGTTTTTGGGACCGTAACGGGTTTCCGGACTTTTACACCGGGCCAACCGGGGGCGGGGTTGCGCCGCTCAATAGCCGTTCGAGCCAAGGTAATCAGGGTGTTTTTTCTCTGTGGGCTTCGAAGGCGGGCCGCGATGGCCGACCGGCCAATCAGCCGGGTCATGAGGATGATTATTACTTCGCGTACGAGAGTGTCTTTACCGATCCCTACATTACGGCGGGTCGTAAGGAACACGCGCCGGATTGCATCGGAGATTTTATTGGGCTCAGTCAGAACAAGTGGGCGGATTTGGGGGGCGAGTGCCGGGGCAATATCGATGGGTTCTCCTATGTGTATTGGAGCAAGGGGGGCGATCGCCGTTGGGTGCGTCTGGGTCAGGAGCCAACCATTCCGGCCGGTTCGGATATTCCTTCCGGGTTGGTGTCTTGGACGCGATATCGGGGAGGTGATGCGGCCAGTTTCTGCCAATTGACCGATTTCAATCCAACGGTCTCCGGGGGGCGCGGTTTTACTTATTTAGACCTCAAGGCGGAGATCCGCGCGGGTCGTCCGGTGCTGCTCTTTATGCAGCCTTCTGGAGATTTTTCTCGGACGGTGGCCGGTGTCGGTGGTGTGAATCCGGAGATCCATGGGATGCTGGCCTACGGCTACTGGATCGACAACGACGGCACCGAGTACGTGCGCTATCGCACCAGTTGGGCCAGTGGTGATCAAATGCTCTCGCCCTGGACGGCCGCGCCGTGGTTGCCAGGCACTTTGGGCTTCCCGCTCCGAGGGGTGATTGCCTATCAGCCGGTGCCCAAGATTCGTTCGATTCGCCGTGACGGGGGCGAGGTGGTGATCGCCTGGGATGGTTCGGTGGCCAAGATCCGTGATGGGTTGACCGGAGAACGTCGGCAGGCCCAGCAGTTCGTGGTGGAGCGGGCCGATGCCCTGGATGCCTCTGTCTGGACCTCGGTTTCGGGTCGTCTGGAGGTCCGTGAATTCCGTGGACCCGCGCCCTCCGGCGGGAATGCGTTCTATCGGGTCCGCTCAGTAACGGCGCTGTGAACGAGGGGATCTCGGCGGATCCAGCCACCGCCCAGCACCCGGTCTCCGTCATAGAAGACGCAGGCTTGTCCGGGGGTCACGGCCCGGGCGGGTGCGTGGAGGCGGACCGTGGCGGTTCCTTGGGGTCCTCCCGGTTCGACTGTGGCAGCCGCGCCGGGATGGTTGTACCGAATCTTAGCGATGCACTCGAAGGATTCAGGCGGTTGATCCCAGGGGATCCAATTGCAGTGGTCCACGGTGAATTCGGAGCGGCTCAGCTGCGACTCGTCGCCGACAACAACTCGATTGTTCGCCGGGTCTAATTCGAGGACGTACAGCGGATTTGGGGAGGAAATGCCGAGGCCTTTGCGTTGGCCGATGGTGTAGAATTCGATGCCGTCGTGGTGTCCGAGTACCTGGCCCTGGGTGTCCACGATCTCGCCGGTGTGGCGCTCCACGAGTTTCGATTGTTCGAGGAATCGTCCGTAGTTGTTGTCGGGCACGAAGCAGATCTCCATCGACTCTTCCTTGTCGGCGGTGCGCAGTCCGCATTCGCGGGCTAGGTCGCGGGTGTCGGCTTTGGTTTTTTCGCCGAGGGGGAAGAGCACCCGGGACAGTTGGTGTTGGCGGAGTGAGAAGAGGAAGTAGCTTTGGTCTTTGCGAGGGTCGCGGCCGCGGAGTAAGAGGGATCGTCCTTCGGCGGTGTGTTCGACGCGGGCGAAGTGCCCGGTGGCAACGAGGTCGCAGCCCAGTTGTCGGGCTCGGTCGAGGAGAGTTCCAAACTTGAGGTGCTGGTTGCACATCACGCAGGGGTTCGGCGTCCGTCCGGCTCGGTATTCTTCGGCGAAGTAGCCGATGACGCGTTTTTGGAATTCGGCCGATTCGTCGATCAGGTAGTAGGGGATGCCGAGGCTGGCGCTGACGCTGCGGGCGTCCATGACCGCCTGGGGTCCGCAGCATTTGTCCTCGGCGCGGTTGACGCAGTCTTGCGGCCACAGTTTCAGGGTGACCCCCACGACTTCGAATCCTTGCTCCTGAAGCAAGGCTGCAGCGGCCGAGGAATCGACGCCGCCGCTCATGCCTACCAATATTCGTTGTCTTCGCTGAACCGAGTTGGTCACGGCGATAAGTATACTGGGCGGCGCGCCGAAGGCGACTCTCGTTGCTCCGCGGGAACGGTCCTGCGCTCGCTGAGTAGGCTCTAGGGAGGAGGAGCTTTCGCGCTGCGCGCTTTGGGGAGATTTGTTGTTCGCCTCCAAGGCTCGCTCCGGACCGTTCCCGCTCCGCTGGACGTTTTGCTTCGCGGGATCGGTCCTGCGCGCGCTAGGAAGCTTTGGGGAGGATGGAGCTTTCGCGCTGCGCGCGAGGGGAGATTTGTTGATCGCTTTCAATGCTCGCTCCGGTCCGGTCCCGCTGCCGCTGGGGGTGGGTGCGAGTCTTTAGGAAAGCAGGTGCTTGGATGGCTGCCTTTGGGGGCGATGTTGGGGACGGTGCTTGGCTCAGAGGCGTTTTGGTCGTATCAACGATGCCACATGGCGTCCTTTGATCGTCCCCAGTTCCGGCCCCGGAGACCTTATGATGGTCCTCCTTCTTCCGGCCCGAGTTTTGGCCCGCGCTCCAGTCCGCGCTCCAGTCCGCCGGCGCTGCCACAGGCGGATACGACGCATTGGAAGACACCCTGGGTCTGGTTGAAATACCACTCTCAACAGCCGGTGGTGTACCCGGCCATGATCCGGGATGCCTCCTCTGGCGCGAAGCCGGGTGACTGGGTCCAGGTGTACGACAAGTCGGGTTCGCCCAGTGGCAATGGCTTGTGGCATCCGCGTGCGAAGGTGCCGTTGCGGCTTTTCCATTGGGGAGAATCCTTTGTCGAGGAGTCGGTTTTGGGAGATTTGCTCGACCGGGCCATGGACCATCGGATCGATTTCCTGCGCCTGCCAGAGGTGAGCGATGCGTTCCGGGTGGTGCACTCAGATGCCGATGGTCTTAGTGGTCTGGTGGTCGACAAATTTGCCGATGTTCTGAGTATCCAGGTTCACAGCCTAGGCATCGCTCAGCGGTTGGCCTCCTGGATTCCTCGAATGCATGCGCGTCTGGGAACCCAGCGGGTCGTTTTCGAAGTGGACGACACCGTGGCCCGCAACGAGGGCATCTCCCCGACAACAATAAAATCGGATCCGGTTCGGGCGGTGAAGATTCGGGAGCACGGCATCCGCTATGAGGTGGATTTCAAGGAAGGGCACAAGACCGGGTTCTTTTGTGATCAGCGCGACAACCGTCTGAAGCTTTCCCGCTATACCCGTGACAAACGGGTGTTGGATTTGTGCTGCTATTCTGGAGGTTTCTCCATTTCGGCGATGTTGCTGGGGCAGGCCGCCGAGGCGACTGGGGTAGATCTGGACGAGGCAGCCATCGCCATGTCCAAGCGCAACGCGAATCTCAATCAGGTCCGGGTCAGTTGGGTGGATTGTGATGCGTTCAGTTATGCCCGCCAGATGCGGGACAACGGGGAACAATGGGATGTGGTGATCCTAGATCCGCCCAAGCTCATCCACAGCCGGGATGATGAAGATGCGGCCGAGGGGCGGCAGCGCTACGAAGATCTCAATGGACTCGGAATGGTGATGACCCGTCCCGGTGGCTTGTTGGTTACCTGCTCTTGCTCGGGAATGATCTCGGCCGAGGAGTTCGAGGATATTGTCATCCGAATGTCGATCCGGACTCGCCGCCGTCTCCAGATCATGGACCGCACGGGACCGGGCGAAGACCATCCGGTGATGTCCAATTGCCCGGAAAGCCGCTACCTGAAGGTGATTTGGGCCCGCGTCTGGTGAGTCCTTGAGGGATTGACCGGCCGCCAAACTCGGATTCGGGAGTACCGTTGTCCGAGCGGTCCCCTTCTTGACACGGCCTTGGATTGAGCGAGTAAAATTAGCGTCCGCTTGCGGTTCGCCGAAGCGTGGCCTTGGCCAATGACGGTCTGGATCTTTGTTTTTTCAACACACCATGAGTCAACCTATCAGTCAGCCCGAACAGCACTCCTTCCAAGCCGAAATTCAGCAACTGCTGAGCATCGTCATCCACTCCTTGTACACGGACCGCGAGGTCTTCGTGCGGGAGTTGGTTTCGAACGCCGCCGACGCCTGCGAGAAACTTCGCTTCCTTCAGGCCAGTGGGCAGTCACCCACGGGCGTCAGTGACCCCTCCATCTCCATCACCGCCAATGAGGCGGAGTCGACACTGACCATCGCCGATACGGGCATTGGCATGAATCGGGATGAATTGGTCCAAAATCTGGGAACTATTGCGCATTCCGGCACCAAGTCCTTTCTCAAGGCGTTGGCCGAGCAGCAGAAGCCGGACACCCGGCTCATCGGCCAATTCGGTGTCGGCTTCTATTCCGCCTTCATGGTGGCCAAGCAGGTGACGGTGGTGACCCGCTCTCAAGCGGCCGGCTCCGAGGGTTGGAAATGGACCAGTGAGGGCGGCAATGGCTACACGCTTGAGTCGGCTCCGGACGCCACCCCGGGCACTCAGATCACCCTCAGCCTCAAGGACGAAGCCAAGGAGTTCGCGCAAGCCGGCAATCTGGAACGCATCGTTAAGCGGTACTCCAACTTCGTGGCCTTCCCGCTCGAATTGGACGGCAAACGGGTCAATACCGTGCAGGCCATCTGGGCCCGTTCGAAGAACGAGGTGAAGGAGGAAGAATACAAGGAGTTCTACGAGTATCTGGCCCACGATAACGAGGCGCCCAAGTACCGCCTGCACTTCACGGCCGATGCGCCCATCGCCATCCAGGCGTTGCTCTTCGTGCCCTCACGCAGTCTCGAAATGCCCGGAATGGTGCGTCAAGAGTCCGAGGTTCATTTGTATTGCCGCAAGGTACTCATCGATTCCAAGCCGAAGGGACTTCTCCCGGAGTGGTTGCGGTTTGTTCGCGGTGTGGTCGACAGCGAGGACCTGCCGCTCAACGTCTCCCGCGAGCGGATGCAAGACTCGGACTTGATGCGCAAGCTGAGCAAGGCGCTGACTAATCGTTTCCTCAAGCACTTGGCCGAAGAGGCCGAGAAGGATGCTGCCGCCTACGAGGGTTTCTACGCCGAGTACCATCGGTTTCTCAAAGAGGGCGTGCTCAGCGATTGGGAGAATCAGGCCGCGCTGGCCAAACTCATCCGCTACGAGTCCTCTGCTACCGAGGTCGGCAAGAAGACGTCGCTGGCCGACTATGTGAAGCGCATGCCGGAGGGACAGAAGGATATCTACTACCTCTTGGCCAAGGACCGGGCCGCCGCTGAGGCGAGCCCCTATTTCGAGGTGTTCCGCGCCCGTCAGTTCGAGGTCTTGTTCGTGGACGATCCGATCGACGAGTTCGTGATGGATCGCCTGCGTGAGTTCGAGTCCAAGACCATCATGACCGCCGAGAAGGCCGAGTTGGATGTGGAGGACGCTTCCAAGGAGGGCTCTCTCTCGGAAGACGAGGCGACGGCATTGTCTGGCTGGCTCAAACTCACCTTGGGCGAGTCGGTGCATGAGGTGCGTGCTTCCAAGCGTCTGGTGGACAGCCCGGTGGTGGCCCTCGACAGCGACAAGTATATGACCTCCAGCATGCGTCGTACCCTCAAGTCCATGGGCCGGGAAGCCATGACTGGTGATGAAGCCGCGCCGGACCTGGAGATCAATCCGAGGCATCCGGTCATCGTGAAGCTGAATGAGTTGCGCCAAAACGATGCCGCTCTCGCAGGCCTAGTGGCCGAGCAGCTGAACGACCAAGCCCGACTGGCCTCAGGTCGCCTCGAAGACCCGCGTGCCATGCTTCAGCGCATGAACATGCTGCTCTCCAGGGTGGTCGGCGCCTGATCCGTTCGGAGAGCTTGGGTCGAACGCTGTCCGTTCCAAGCAGACACTCTTTCGAAATAAAACGGCCCGGTGGCGGTGGGGAGGCGATGCCTCTCCGTTAGCCCCGGGCCGTACTGTGTGCTGGTTGAGCTTCCGACCGGCGAACCTTGCAGCGAGTCGGTTTTTGGCGAGGGCCAGTGCGGCCCTCTGAATCTCAAGTCAGGCGTTACACGTTGAACTAGAAGACGAGCACGTCGCCGTCGGCGACCACGTAATCTTTGCCTTCCAGCCGGTAGAGACCCTTGTCGCGGGCTGCAGCCACCGAGCCGCAGGACACCAGGTCCTTGTAGGCGACGGTTTCAGCCTTGATGAAGCCACGCTCGAAGTCGCTGTGGATGACCCCGGCCGCCTTGGGTGCGGTGTCTCCGGTATGGATGGTCCAGGCTCGGACTTCCTTCTCGCCCGCCGTGAAGTAGGTGCGGAGTCCGAGGAGGTGGTAGGTGGCCCGGATGAGCGAACCCACGCCCGACTCGGTGACGCCGAGAGCGGTGAGGAATTCCTTGGCCTCGTCTTCTGACAAATCCACGAGGTCACTCTCGATTTGAGCACTGATCACCGTGGCTTCGCAGCTCAGGTGGTTCTTGGCGTACTCGCGCACCTTGACCACATAAGGATTGGTGTCCGCGGTGGCTAGATCGTCTTCCTTCACATTGCAGGCGAAGAGGGTGGGCTTGTCGGTCATCAGCCAGAAGCTTTTGGACAGGGCCCGCTCCTCGGGAGTGAGCTCGCAGGTCAACGCCGGTTTGCCGGTGTCGAGGTGCGGCTTGAGCTTGCTGAGGACGGACTGTTCGGCCACGGCCTCTTTGTCTCCGCGCTTGGCATCTTTGCCGACCTTATCGAGGCGCTTGTTGACCGACTCCATGTCGGCCAAAACCAACTCGGTGGTGATGGTCTCGATGTCCCGGACCGGGTCGACGCTGCCGGCCACATGGTGGATGTCAGCATCCTCGAAGCAGCGGACCACTTGCACGATGGCATCGACCTCGCGGATGTGGCTCAAGAACTTGTTGCCCAAGCCTTCACCGGCGCTGGCTCCCTTTACCAATCCAGCGATGTCCACGAATTCGATGGCCGCGGGGATCACGACGCTGGTCTTGGCGATTTTCTGCAACACCCCCAGACGTTCATCCGGCACGGTGACGATGCCCACGTTGGGATCGATGGTGCAGAACGGGTAGTTCGCCGCCTGCGCCTTTCGGGTGCGGGTGACTGCGTTGAAGAGGGTGGACTTGCCCACATTGGGCAAACCGACGATACCGGCCTTAAGCATAACGAGGAGCGGAGGAAAGCCTCAAGTGGCCTCGCGGGAAAGGGGATTCCTCGACCATCCTTAGCTTCCGACGGCCCCAGAGGAGGGTTCCAACGCTGTGAAGGCTGACGGGAGCAGACGCTGGACCGCCTCCGGAAGGGGGGCCTCGAGTGAATCCATCCACACCGTCCAGTCGGCTATCGGCACGTTTTGCGGGCGGCATCGTTCGGCGAAACCTCTGAGCAAGGTGCTGGCGTAATGGAGCAATCCGGAGCGGTAGGGCAAATTGAACGCAGCCAGGGCCACGCCAAAGACGATCGGGTTCCAAGCGTGCGCTTGGCCGTCCTCAACGGCTGACAAGTAGCGCTGGACCAACCGGAGATCGCGGCACGCTTTCAGTCGCGATAATTGCCGACGACCGACACGGAACGAGGCTTCGGTCCATTGGCCCGCCCTCCGTGCGGGATAATTCCGGTCGAGCTCAATCAAGTCGCGATGTCTGCTCAGTCGGGTGAGTTCAGCGGCCTCAAGGATGACGGGCCAATCTAATGCAATGACCACGCCATCACGGTGGGATTCTAGAAACGGGCGAGGGTCTGCCTGGGCTCCGAGGGTCGGGTGGGGCAGCAGGAAATCCTCATCCGGCAGGGTTGGCACCAACCACTCCTGCATGGAGGAAGAGAGGGTGTGTGAAACGCTGCCCTCCGGCGGAGGGGCTCCATTCGGGAATGCCCGGCTCATTGGTTCACGAGGTTAGCCTCGGTGCTCGGTTCGGCCAACAGGAGTTCATAAGAGAGGCCGGGGTTTTGTTCGCCGAGGATTTTCTCAGGCGTTCTTAGGCGCAGTCCTTTCATCGAGCCCCCACCGTGCGGACACCTTGCTTGAGAACCTTGAGAACCGACGATGGCTCGATTTGGCGGATTAGATCCTTCTGCATTGTCGCATTGAATCCGTGCCCGAGGACGGGTTAAAGTCATTGCCTGCGGACGGTGGGGCGGTTGGCGCAGCGGTTAGCGCAAATGCTTTACACGCATTGGGTCGGGGGTTCGAATCCCTCACCGCCTACCATCCCGCAGTGATCCCTTGTCCGCATGCGAATACTCTGCGTCCACGCCCATTTCGATGATTTCGAATTTGTAGCCGCGGGCACCTTCGAGTTGTTCCGCCTCAAGCATGCTGGGAATTTTCGCGCTAAGGTCCTCGTTTGCACCGATGGGCGTTCAGGCCACCACTGGCGAACCCCGCAAGAAACAGCTCGCATCCGTTTGGAAGAGCAGGCGGCCGCTGCCGCGATCGGTGGGTACGAGTTCGAACGCCTCGCCCGGCCGGATGGCAGTCCTTTCGGAGAAGCCCGACTTCCCAGCAATGATCTCTTGGCTGCCCTTTGGAAAAGCATCCGAGATTTCGAACCCGATTATCTCTTTTGCCCTCCGCTTCCGGCCGATACTCGAGCGGGAGTCCATCCGGATCACATTACTGTGGCCGACGCCGTTCGCCGAGTGGCCTACATGATCAATGTCCCTCATGCCTTCGTGGACGAGTATCCTGAAGAGGGCAAGGTCGAGGCGCGATGGATCCGAACCCCCGTGATCATCAACACTTGGGATAGCTACATCGGCGACGGGCCCCAATCGGCCCCAGACCTGGTGGTCGATGTCTCAGAAACCTTTGGTCAAATCGCCCGTCAGTCTTGGTGCCACCAAAGTCAGATCCGGGAGTGGTTGCCCTGGGTCGGTCGGCATGGAATCGCTCCGGTGGAAACACTCGATCAATGGGAAGCAAGCCTCCGCCAGCGGTTTGGCAATCAGCGACTGTCTCTCGGATTGGGTGAGGGCGCGCCAGTAGAGGTTTTCTCACTCACCTCTTGGGGTCAGGTGGCTCATCGGGATCAGTTGATCCGCGACTTTCCTGCATTCCAGCCAAAGCCCTGTTGATGGATTGCCAAATTGGGTCGACTCGGGGGGCGAATGTTTTCGGAAAAACCCGGAAATCAGGTTGACACTCAGCGCCTAAGCTCGAAAACTCCGAGGGTAATCAAGCTCCGCGTTCCAACGACGACAGAGCCGTCTAAAAACGGATTTCGCATGAAAAACTTCATTCCTAGCATGAGCGCCCTTACTATCGGCGCTGCGAGCCTCGCGGTCACCACGGCCCTCCAAGCCTCTGAAGGCGGGGC